>CAZHGR010000002.1:0-87186 GCA_964532255.1 uncultured Sphingobium sp. | reverse complement strand
CGAGATTGCTCACCTCATAGGCCGCCTTGGCCGCGTCGAGCACCTGGAAGAAGACCACGCCGTCGACCGACACCATGGCATTGTCCTTGGTGATGATCTCCTGCGAAGGGACATCAATCACCTGTTCCATCATGTTGATCTTGCGCCCGACCGCATAGAAGAAGGCGGGGAAGAAATTGAGCCCCGGCGGTGCCACCTGCGTGAAACGGCCGAACCGTTCGATCGTGTACTGAAAGCCCTGGCGGACGATCTTCACGCTCGCGAACAGGTAGAGGATCACCAGAACGGCGACCAGAACGGCAAATGTACCCATGGCTTGGACCTCCCCAGCCGTCGGGTTATGCCCTGTATGGATGCCCGAGAGAAGCCTCTACCGATCAGGCTCTAGCGGCATCCGCGCGAAATGGTTACATGGGCCGCCACGACTCCTCTGTCGATCAGTTGCAAGGTGGCAAGACTTCCATGGACATCCGGCTCGGCCTGACTTTTGACGACGTGCTCCTGCAGCCCGGCGAGTCCGACGTGCTGCCCAGCCAGACCGATGTGTCCACGCGCGTCAGCCGCGACATCGCGCTCAACATCCCCATCCTGTCGTCGGCGATGGACACGGTGACGGAGGCCGACATGGCCATCGTCATGGCGCAGATGGGCGGCCTGGGCGTGCTCCATCGCAACCTGTCGATCGAGGAACAGGCTGCGGCGGTACGGGCGGTCAAGCGCTTCGAGAGCGGGATGGTCGTCAACCCGATCACCATCGGTCCCGACCAGTCGCTGGCCGAGGCGAAGGATCTGATGGCGCGCCACCGCATCAGCGGCATTCCGGTCGTCGAGGCATCGGGACGGCTGGTCGGCATCCTGACTCACCGCGACGTCCGCTTCGCCGAAAATCCGGCTCAGCCGGTCCGCGAGCTGATGACTCATGAGAATCTCGCGACCGTCGGCGCGGGCGTCAGCCAGGAAGAGGCGCGCAGGCTCCTCCATCAGCGGCGGATCGAAAAGCTGCTGGTGGTGGACGAGGGCTATCATTGCGTCGGCCTCATCACCGTCAAGGACATGGAGAAGGCGGTCACATATCCGCAGGCGACCAAGGATGCCGCCGGACGCCTCCGCGTCGCTGCCGCCACGACGGTGGGCGACAAGGGGATCGAGCGGACCGAGGCGCTGATCGACGCCGAATGCGACCTGATCGTGGTCGACACCGCGCACGGCCATAGCCGCATGGTCGCCGAGACGGTGGCGCGGCTTCGCAAGCTGTCGAACACGGTCCAGCTTGTTGCCGGCAATGTCGCCACCGCCGAGGCGACTCGCGCGCTGATCGATGCGGGCGCTGACGGGGTCAAGGTCGGCATCGGTCCGGGTTCGATCTGCACCACACGCGTCGTGGCAGGCGTCGGCGTACCTCAGCTCACCGCGATCATGGACGCTGCCGAAGAGGCCGAGAAGTCGGGTGTCCCGGTGATCGCCGACGGCGGGCTTCGCACTAGCGGCGATTTGGCCAAGGCGCTCGCCGCGGGCGCGGGCTCGGTCATGATCGGCTCGCTTCTCGCGGGGACCGAGGAAGCGCCGGGCGAGACGTTCCTGTACCAGGGCCGCGCCTACAAGAGCTATCGCGGCATGGGATCGGTCGGCGCGATGGCGCGCGGATCGGCCGACCGCTATTTCCAGCAGGACATCAAGGACCAGATGAAGCTGGTGCCCGAAGGGATCGAGGGACAGGTGCCCTACAAGGGGCCTGCCAAGGACGTCATCCATCAGCTCGTCGGCGGCGTGAAGGCGGCGATGGGCTATACCGGCAGCGCGACGCTCAAAGATTTGCGCGAGCGTGCGCGCTTCGTCCGCATCACCAATGCCGGCCTCTCGGAAAGCCATGTGCATGACGTGACGATCACCCGCGAGGCACCGAATTATCCGACGCGGTGAGGGGCTTTTCCAGCCTGCTGGCCATGTCGTCACCCCAGCGCAAGCTGGGGTCGCAGGCGGTGGCGCGCAGCTTGCTGAGATGCCAGCCTCCGCTGGCATGACGATGCTGTCTTGATGGAGTTCGTCCTCCCATGACCCCCGCCGCGCGGGTGCAGGCCGCTATCGAGCTGCTGGACGCGATCATCGAGTCGGTGGGGCGCGGCGGCGCGGCTGCCGACACGCTGATCGCCAGCTACTTCAGGGAACGGCGCTATGCCGGGTCGAAGGACCGGCGGGCGGTGCGCGATCTGGTCTATCGCGCCATCCGCGCTTTCGCGGCCGTGCCGCCGTCGGGACGGGCCGCCATGGTCGGCCTCGCCTCTGCGGAAGACCCGCTAGGCGCGCTGTTCGACGGTTCGCCGCATGGACCGGCTCCAATCGGGGAGGATGAGGAGCGCTTGACCCCCACCGATGCGCCGCTGCCATCGTGGATGCTTTCCGCCCTGCCGGACGGGTTCGACGACCGCGAACAGGCCGCGCTCCTCGACCGCGCGCCGCTTCACGTTCGGGTCAACGGCCTGCGCGCCACGCGCGCGGAGGTGCTGGAGCGGCTGCCGAAGGCGGTTCCGATCGCCGGCACGGCCTTCGGCCTTGCACTGCCGGAAGGGACGGCGGTGGACCGTGGTCCGGCGAGCGACGACGGCCTCCTCGCCGTGCAGGACGCCGGCAGCCAGATCATCGCCGCCGCGTGCCGTGCGATGCCCGGGCAGACGGTGCTCGACCTGTGCGCGGGCGCCGGCGGCAAGACTCTGGCGCTCGCGGCCGACTTGCGCGGCGAGGGGCGTCTGATCGCCGCCGATGTGAACCGGGCACGGCTCGACCGGCTTCGCCCGCGTGCCGAGCAGGCAGGCGCGACCTTCATCGAGACGCGGCTTCTCGACGGCGGGCGCGAGGCGGCGGCGCTGGCGGATCTCGTCGGGCGCTGCGACTGCGTGCTGGTCGATGCCCCGTGCACTGGCATGGGGACGTGGCGGCGCAACCCGGAGGCGCGGTGGCGGCTTGACGCTGCGATGATCGGGCGCATGACCGCGCTGCAGGCGCATGTCCTCGACCTCGCCGCGCCGCTCGTGCGGCCGGGCGGGTCGCTGGTCTATGCCGTCTGTTCGCTGCTCGAACCCGAGGGTCCGGCGCAGGTCGATACCTTCCTCGCCCGCCATGCCGGGTGGGTCGTTCCGCCGCAGCACGATGCCGGTCGGGCCGCCGGGAGTGGCCGAATCCTGACTCCGGCACACGACGGCACCGACGGCTTTTTCTTCGCGCGGCTGGAAAAAGCGTGGTAAGAGAACCGGTCATGGCCCCGCCTTCGCGGACCCCATATTTCCTGGAGATGTTGATGCGGTTTACGCCTGCCGCCGTTTCGCTTGCCGTCGTTCTTGCCCTGACCTCCAGCGTCAGCATCGGTCAAAAACCCGACCCCATCAATCCGCAGTCGCTGATGTGGCTCCAGCAGGGGCAGGCGGCGCTCGGGGCCGGTGCCTATGACAAGGCGGTGGACGCGTTCGAGACGGCGCTGGTCATCGACCCGCGCAACCGCAACGCCTATCTGGGGCTGGCTCAGGTTTCGCGTGCGCGGCAACTCCCGGGCAAGGCGATCCGCTTCTATGACGAGGCGCTGCGGCTCAACCCGCAGGACGTTGCCACGCTTCAGGCGCAGGGACAGGCGATGATCGCAAAGGGTGCCATCGCCAGCGCCCGCGGCAATCTCGCCAAGATCACCGCGCTGTGCAAGTCGGGCTGCGAGGCGGCGACTCAGCTGGGCAGCGCGATCAACAGCGCGGGCGCGCGGATTACCGCCAACGCCGCGACGCCCCGGAACCAGACCAAGCCCGTCGTCGAGTGACGATGGCGGCGTGACGGTCGCGGGATGACGACGGGTCGGCGGGCGGATCAGTCCGCCGCCGTCCGCGTCATCTGCAGCTTGCCGTCCTTGACGGCGAAGGCCATGCGGCCTTCCACAAGGTCGAGCGCATCGCGTCCGAACTGCTCGAAACGCCAGCCTTCCAGAACCGGCAGTCTGTCGCGGACACCCGCCGCGAGCAGTTCCAGATCGTCGGCGCGCGCCAGCAGCCGCGCGGCGACGTTGATCTCGCGCGAGCGGATTTTGAGCAGCAGCTTGAGAAGGTCCGCGACCAGAACGCCATCCTTGCCAGCGCCGGGCCGGTTCGGCTCGCGTTCGGGCATTTCGTCCTTCGGAAGCGGGACGGCGGCCGCGATCGCGTCGATCAGCCGCGCGCCGATGTCATTGGTCTTCCAGGCCGCCGACAGCCCGCGCACCTTGCCGAGGTCGGCCTGCGAGCGCGGCGGATGGACGGCGAGGTCAGCCACCGTCTCGTCCTTGGCGATTCGCCCGCGCGGCAGGTTCTTGTTGCGCGCTTCCCGCTCGCGCCATGCGGCGACCGCCTTGAGCCGGCCCAGCACGTCGGCCTTGCGGCTGGAGATACGGACCCGCTTCCAGGCCGTGTCGGGGTCATTCGCATAGTTGGACGGGTCGGCGAGCCGCTCCATTTCCTGATCGAGCCAGACGCCCCGGCCGGACTTGCGAAGCTCGTCGACCATCATCGGGAACAGCGTCGCCAGATAGGTGACGTCGCCGATCGCATAGTCGATCTGGCGCTTCTCCAGCGGGCGGCGCGCCCAGTCGGTAAAGCGCGCGCCCTTGTCGAGCTGGACGCCCAGCCAGCCTTCGACAAGGTTGCCGTAGCCGATCTGTTCGCCCTGGCTGAGCGCCATGCTCGCGATCTGCGTATCGAACATCGGATGCGGCGTCTTGCCGGTCAGATTGTAGATAATCTCCAGATCCTGCCCGCCGGCGTGGAAGACCTTCACCACATCCTCATTATCGACCAGCAGGTCGAGAAGGGGGGTGAGGTCCAGTCCCTCGGCCTTCGGATCGATGGCGGCCGCCTCGTTGGCGTCGGCGATCTGCACCAGGCAGAGGTCGGGCCAGAAGGTGTTTTCGCGCATGAATTCGGTGTCGACGGCGACGAACGGCGATTGGGCGAGGCGCGCGCACAGGGCGGCGAGGGAGGCGCTGTCCTCGATCAGCGGATGAATTTGCATATGGCTGGCGATCTTATTATGGGCCGGGTCCTGGCTGGAGGCGGTACTGACGGTTCGACCGGACCCCTTAACGCTGCTCCCCGGCTTTGTCATTGGTCCATGCAAAAATCAGGAAATCCGCCGATGCACCCCTATCGCACCCATGTCTGCGGTGATCTTCGCCTGTCGAACGCCGGGGAAACCGTGCGTGTGTCGGGCTGGGTCCATCGCAAGCGGGACCATGGCGACCTGGTCTTCATCGACCTGCGCGACCATTACGGCATGGTCCAGATCGTGACCGAGGTGGACGGGCCAGTCTTTTCAGTCATCGAGTCGCTGAAGCCCGAGAGCGTGGTGACCGTGACCGGGCGTGTCGTCCAGCGCGCGGCGGAGGCCGTCAATCCGAACCTCGCCACCGGCGAGATCGAAATCCGCGCCGACGATGCCGCCGTGCTGTCGGCGGCGGCAGAGCTGCCGCTGCCGGTCGCGGGCGAGCAGGATTATCCCGAGGACATCCGCCTTCGTTACCGCTTCCTCGACCTTCGGCGCGAGACGCTGCACGCCAACATCGTCAAGCGGACCAAGATCATATCGGATATGCGCCGCCGCATGGAAGGTGCTGGTTTCACCGAATATTCGACCCCGATCCTGACCGCCAGCAGCCCTGAGGGCGCGCGGGACTTCCTGGTGCCGAGCCGTATCCACGCCGGGCGCTTCTACGCGCTGCCGCAGGCACCGCAGCAGTACAAGCAACTGCTGATGGTCGCCGGGTTCGACCGCTATTTCCAGATCGCGCCCTGCTTCCGCGACGAGGATCCGCGCGCCGACCGCCTGCCGGGCGAGTTCTACCAGCTCGACCTCGAAATGAGCTTCGTCACTCAGGAAGAGGTCTGGGAGACAATGGAGCCCGTCCTTCAGGGCGTGTTCGCGGCCTTCGCCGACGGCAAGCCGGTGACCCCGGCCGGCAGCTTTCGGCGGATCCCGCATGCCGAGGCGATGCTGACTTATGGGTCGGACAAGCCCGACCTGCGCAATCCGATTCTCATTCAGGACGTCACCGACCATTTCCATGGCTCGGGCTTTGGCATCTTCGCCTCTTTGGTCGAGGGCGGAGCGGTGATCCGCGCGATCCCGGCACCCGGTGCCGGCGCGGGCAGCCGCAAGTTCTTCGACGACATGAACAACTGGGCGCGATCCGAGGGCTATTCGGGCCTCGGCTATATCAACATCAAGGATGGCGTCCCCGGCGGCCCCATCGCCAAGAACCATGGCGAGGAGAAGACGGCGGCGCTGATCGCGGCGCTCGGCCTCGGTCCCAATGACGGCGTGTTCTTCGCCGCCGGCAAGGGGGAGCAGGCCGCCAAGCTTGCGGGCCTCGCCCGCACCCGCGTCGCCGAGCAGCTCGACCTGATCGACAAGGATCGCTTCGAGCTGTGCTGGATCGTGGACTTCCCGTTCTACGAATATGACGAGGATCTGAAGAAGCTCGACTTCGCGCACAATCCGTTCTCGATGCCGCAGGGCGGGATGGAAGCGCTGGAGGGGCAGGACCCGCTGACGATCAAGGCCTATCAGTACGACCTGGTCTGCAACGGCTATGAAATCGCCTCGGGGTCGATCCGCAACCAGCATCCCGACCTGATGGTCAAGGCGTTCGAGCTGGTCGGTCTGTCGAAGCAGGATGTCGAGGACCGCTTCGGCGGGCTGTACCGCGCATTCCAGTACGGCGCGCCGCCGCACGGGGGCATGGCTGCGGGCGTCGATCGGATCGTGATGCTGCTGTGCGGCGCCGAGAATCTGCGCGAGATCACGCTGTTCCCGATGAACCAGCGCGCCGAGGACCTGCTGATGGGCGCGCCCAGCACAGCCGAACCGAAGCAGCTTCGTGAACTGCACATCCGCGTCGTGGAGCCGCCGAAGGCGTAGTTGTCCGCCATGTGAAACTGTGCTACACAGTTTCACATGAAGAATGTCACGATCGCCCTCGATGATGAAACGCACCGCAAGGCGCGGATCAAGGCGGCCGAACTCGGCACGTCTCTGTCCGCGCTTGTTAAGGACTATCTGACGGGACTCGTTGACGAAAGCGGCGGTTTTGCGCCGGCGGCGGGAGTACGCGACATGCACAGCGCCTATACGCCCATGCCCGGCGATCTCACCCCATCCTCGCCGCCCGCCGACGGCCCGCCCTGGCTCGTTGACGGCAAATGGGTCTACACCCGCGACGGCAAGCCACGGCAGCCGGGCGCCCTTAGGGGCAAGATCCACTGGACCGAGGATTTCGACGAGTGGCCGGACTGGGTGCTCGACGCGTTCGAGGGCAAGGATAGCGAACTTCCCTGGCCGGACGGCACGCCAGCAGAATGAAGCTGCTCCTTGATACCAACGCCTTGATCTGGTGGATGGAGGACAATCCGAAACTTGGACCCAGGGTGCGGCGGTTGATCGCCGATCGTGCGAACGATGTACTCGTCAGCATCGCCTCGCCCTGGGAAATCTCGATCAAGTACCGAATCGAGAAGATGGAACAGTGCGGCAGCGCCATCCTGAACGCTCTGGGCGAGGAGAAGATGACCGTTCTCGGGATCACCCCGGCTCATCTGGAGGCGCTTGAAGGCTTGCCACGCCACCATCGCGATCCCTTCGACCACATCATCCTCGCCCAGGCGAAGGTCGAGGGCGCTCGGATCATTACCAGCGACCGGATAATGACCGCTTATGGCGTCCCCTGTATCGGAGTGAGCTGATGGCGATCGACCTTTCGGACTTCGAGGACGGCAAGCACTTCGGCGGCGACTATGACGATGCGCTGTCGGACCTGCAGAAACGGATCGAGCGGGTCCAGACCGCCTATGTCGTTCACAAGCGGCAGGCGGTGGTCATGCTCGAGGGATGGGACGCCGCAGGCAAGGGCGGCATCATCAAGCGGCTGACCGCGCGGATGGACCCGCGCTTCTACCATGTCTGGCCCATCGCCGCGCCGAGCGACGAGGAGCGGTCGCGTCATTTCCTCTGGCGTTTCTGGACCCGCCTCCCGGCCGAGCGGCAGATCGCGATCTTCGACCGGAGCTGGTACGGCAGGGTGCTGGTCGAACGCGTCGAAAGCTTTTGCGCGGAAGCGGACTGGCGCCGCGCCTATGACGAGATCAACGAGTTCGAGGCGCAGCAGGTCGACAGCGGCACGCCGATCGTCAAGCTGTTCGTCCATATCACGCAGGAGACGCAGGACCGCGAGTTCGCGGAACGTCTCGACGACCCCTGGAAGCGGTGGAAGACCGGCACCGAGGACTATCGCAACCGCGCGCGCCGCGCCGACTATCTCACCGCCATGACCGAGATGTTCGAGCGTACCGACACCCGCTGGGCACACTGGCATGTCGTCGATGGCAACAATCGCAAGGCAGGCCGGATCGCCGCCCTGACCCGCATCGCCGAGGCGCTGGAGGCGCATGTCCAGATGGTCCCGCCGCCCGCCGACCCGCAGGTCGTGGCGCTGGCGCGAGAGGCGTTCGGTTATCGCGGATAGGGGGAGGCCAGAGCGGCTCCGCCCCATCCGGGTCATCGTGGTTCAGGCGGATGCCGGAACGGCCGCATCGCTCGCGGGTGGCGGGCCGAGCAGCGTGTCGAACGCGATCGTCATCCGCTCGCCCTTGGGAAACGGGCGGGTCCCGTGCCAGAGGTAGGACGGAAACACCGCCAGCCGCCCGACACGCGGTTCGATCATCTGCAGCGGCTCGAGCCGCGTGTTGAGATCCTCCGGCGGCTCGCCGATGGTCAGCCAGCCGGCGTGCGGATCGTCGGGGCAGGGCGGCGGTAGGGTGACATAGAGCGCTGCGCTGAGCGACCCCATCGAATGACAGTGGCTGACGTGCCAGCCGCCGTCCAGTAGCCTCACCGACCAGCTATCGGTGAAATGAAAGGCGTCGCGGCGGTGCCTGAGCAGCGGATGCTTGGGATCGCGCGGCGGCAACTGGTTGATATGTTTGCGCATCGCGCAGGTCAGGGCCTGGCGGATGAGTTTTATCTCCGGCTCCTTGCGGCGCAGCAGATAACCGCCGGTCTGGGTGCCGCCGCGCAGGCTCTGGTCGAACGGATGCGCGCGCGCGACATGCATGACACGCAGATAGGCGGCGAGCGCAGCCATCGCCGCCTCGTCCGGATCGAGCTCGACCGCGCCGACCAGACCCGGCTGCTCGACCAGCCAGCCGTGGCGCGGGTCCCCGGTCATCCGCCACGCGGTCGCCAGAACACACCAGATCGCCTGATTATCGGGCTGTGTGGCAACGAACATTTCGCCCAGGCGCGCCGCTTCCTCGGGTGAGCCGCGCCGGACAAGATGGGTGATATAGGGAAGCGACAGCCGCGCGCCCTCGTCGAGCGTCTGACCGAACAGCGCATCGGCGCGCTCCAGATCGCCGGTCTCGCTCGCCGCCAGCGCGTCGAGCATGGTAAAGAAGACATGCGGGCCGACGCGCTCCCTGAGACCCGGCAGCAGCATCTGGACCGATCGGTGACAGCCGGCGTCGCTGAGCATCCTGAGGCACGCCGTCATCACGCCGTGATGCGGCCCGCTATGTGTGACGCGGTTGGAGAGAAACAGGTCGAACGCCTCGCGCGCACCGCACTGCGCGAGGAGCTGCGCCACCGTCATATGGCCCTGCTCCCAGCCCGGATGGGCCTTGATGAGGTCGAAGAGGATCGTAAATCCCGCTTCCTCCATGCCCAGGCGGATCATGTGAAGCGCCTGTGCCAGCCGGGTGTCGCGCTCGCGCTGACCGGGCCGCCGGACAGGCGCGGGGAGGGGACCCGAAAGCTCCACCGCCACCGTCGCCAGGAGCCACTCGGGCAGCGCCAGCGCGTGGGGCATGATCGCCGCCGCGCCCGGTCCGGGCACGATCGCGCCGGTGGCGCCCGCCGATGTCGGGTGCGGTGAGACGAAGGTCATGCGACATTGAACGGATTTCGACGGAAAAGCTTTACCGTCCGGAGCCACATATTCGACGGCCCGGCGTCCCGTCGCAACGGAACGCCGGGGCGGGGTTTCAGTCCACCGTCAGCAGCAATTGCCCGTCGCCTTCCTCGACGCGGACAGCGGCCCCGTCGGGCACTTCGCCGCGCAGGATCAGGTCGGCGAGCGGGTCCTGCACATAGCGCTGCACCGCCCGCTTCAGCGGTCTTGCGCCATAGACCGGATCATAGCCCACGCGGCCCAGCCAGCCGCGCGCCCCGTCGGTCAGGTCGAGCGTGACCTTGCGGTCCTTGAGCAGCTTCTGGACGCGCGCGACCTGGATATCGACGATCGGGCCCATATGCTCGGCCGCGAGGCGGTGAAACAGGATGATCTCGTCGAGCCGGTTCAGGAATTCAGGCCGGAAATGGCCACGGACGATCTCCATCACCTGCGGTTCGACATCCTCGACCTTCTGCCCGTCGGCCATGTTCGACAGATACTGGCTGCCGAGGTTCGAGGTCAGCACGATGATCGTGTTGGTGAAATCGACCGTGCGGCCCTGTCCGTCGGTCAGCCGCCCGTCGTCGAGCACCTGAAGCAGCACGTTGAACACATCGCCATGCGCCTTTTCGACCTCGTCGAACAGCACGACCTGATAGGGTCGCCGCCGCACTGCCTCGGTCAGAACGCCGCCTTCTTCATAGCCGACATAGCCCGGAGGGGCACCGATCAGCCGTGCGACGCTGTGCTTTTCCATGAATTCGGACATGTCGATGCGGACCATCGCCGCGCTGTCGTCGAACAGGAACTCGGCCAGTGCCTTGGTCAGTTCGGTCTTGCCGACGCCCGTGGGGCCGAGGAACAGGAACGAGCCGAGCGGCCGGTTGGGGTCCTGCAACCCAGCGCGGCTGCGGCGGACGGCGGTCGCTACCGCCTTGACCGCATCGGCCTGGCCGATGACGCGGCGGCCAAGCTCGGCCTCCATGTTGAGCAGCTTCTCGCGCTCGCCCTCCAGCATCTTGTCGACGGGAATGCCGGTCCAGCGGCTGACGACCGAGGCGATGTCCTCGCTCGTCACCTCCTCGCGCAGCATTGCGCCCTTGGACGCGCCTTTCGCGTCCTCAAGCTGCCGCTCGAGCTGCGGGATGGTGCCGTACTGAAGCTCGCCCGCGCGGGCATATTCCCCGGTTCGCTGCGCCTGCTCCAACTGGATTCGCGCGGCGTCGAGCTGTTCCTTCAGCTTTGCCTCGCCCGCGATCTTGTCCTTCTCCGCCTGCCAGCGCTGGGTCAGCTCGGCCGACTGCTGCTCCAGATTGGCGAGTTCGGCTTCGAGCGTCGCAAGCCGGTCCTTCGACGCCTGGTCGCTTTCCTTCCGCAGTGCCTCGCGTTCGATCTGGAGCTGCATCACCCGGCGGTCGAGATTCTCGATCTCCTCGGGCTTGCTCTCCACCTCCATGCGGATGCGGCTCGCCGCCTCGTCCATTAGATCGATGGCCTTGTCGGGCAGGAAGCGGTCGGTGATGTAGCGGTTCGACAACGTCGCTGCCGACACGATCGCGGTGTCGGCGATGCGGACGCCATGGTGCGTCTCATATTTGTCCTTAATACCACGCAGGATCGAGATGGTGTCCTCGACGGTCGGCTCCCCCACGAACACCGGCTGGAAGCGGCGTTGCAGCGCCGGGTCCTTCTCCACATGCTTGCGATATTCGTCGAGCGTGGTCGCGCCGATGCAATGCAGTTCGCCGCGTGCCAGAGCGGGCTTCAAGAGGTTGGAGGCGTCCATCGCGCCCTCCGACTTGCCCGCGCCGATCAGCGTGTGCATCTCGTCGATGAACAGGACGATGTGGCCTTCGGCACCCTTGACCTCGTCGAGAACGCCCTTCAGCCGTTCCTCGAACTCGCCGCGATATTTCGCGCCCGCTATCAGCGACCCCATATCGAGTGCCATCAGCGTGCGGTCCTTGAGCGTGTCGGGCACGTCGCCATTGGCGATGCGCAGCGCCAGCCCCTCGGCGATCGCGGTCTTGCCGACGCCGGGTTCGCCGATCAGCACGGGATTGTTCTTGGTCCGGCGCGCGAGAATCTGGATGGTGCGGCGGATTTCCTCGTCGCGGCCGATCACCGGGTCGAGCTTGCCGTCACGCGCTGCCTGCGTCAGGTCGCGGGCGAACTTCTTGAGCGCGTCATAGCGATCCTCGGCGCTCGCGGTGTCGGCGCTGCGTCCGCCGCGAAGCTGGTTGATCGCACCGTTCAGCGCCTCGGCCTTGACCCCGGCCGCTGCCAGCGCCTTGCCAGCCGCCGTGGTGCTGGCGAGCGTGAGGGCGAGCAGCATCCGTTCGACGGTGACATAGGAATCGCCCGCCTTCTGCGCGACCTGCTCGGCCTGGTCGAGGACGCGCACCGCATCATTGTCGAGCCCAGGAGGCTGGTTCGCGCCCGAACCCGAGACGGCGGGCAGCTTCGCCAGCGCCGCGTCGGTCTCGCGCAGCGCGCGCGGGGCGTCGCCGCCCGCCGCGCCGATCAGACCGGACGCCATGCCCTGTTCGTCCTCGAGCAGCGCTTTCAGAAGATGTTCGGGCGCGATCCGCTGATGGTTCATGCGGATGGCGACGGTCTGCGCCGACTGGAGGAAGCCCTTGGCGCGATCAGTAAATTTTTCCAGGTTCATGCGGCGATGCCTCCTTCGTACCGCGCCTAGGTAGTGTTGTATTTTGGCAACACAAGGGTGGCGGGTCTCGTAACTCCATGTGTTCATTAATTGGGAACCCTCTGCGCCCACGTTGACCCGGATCAACGGATCGTCGCTCGCCGGTTGCGACTCGCCGCGTCGGCAGGCAAATGGTGGATGTGCAGAGGGGTGTCGGCTGCGACTCGATCCGCAGGATCAGCCGACTGCAAGGGAAGGGACGATATGGCCAGCAGGGCGAGAGGGATATCTGTTCCCCGACGTCTGCACGCGCTCGGGCTGAGCGCGGCGCTTGCGCTTGTGCCCTTCTGCCTTCATGCCCAGATGCCGTCTGCGGCACCCGGCGGCACCGGTGTTGGCAGCCAGTTCGAGCTGACCTTCTGGCAGTCGGTGGCTGCGAGCGAAGACCGCGCGCAGATACAGGCCTATCTCGACCAGTATCCGAACGGTACGTTCAGCGCGCTTGCCCGTGCCAAGATCAGTACGATCGACCGGCGCGAGGCGCTCGCGCGCGGCACCCCTTCGGCACCCGTCCAGCCCGCCCCGCCGCCGGTCGCACCCGCGCCATTGCCTGCCCCGGCACCTCTGGAGTCAGTTCCAGCAGTTCCAGCGCCTCCCGCGACCATGCCGGCAGCCGCGCCCGCAGTCAGCCAGGTGCCCAGCGCCCCGGTTGCGGCGCCGGTGCCGACCGATGCCGCATCGCTCGCCGATCAGCTCCGGCTGCTGGGCCAGAGCCAGGGCGTGCGAAAGGCCGCTGCCGACCCGGTACCCGCCGGCGACCCGACCAGCCGCCCGGTCTTCGCGGCGGTGCCCGACATCGCGCTGCCCGGCCAGTTCTGTTCGGCGGTTGAGCGCAACAGCTTTTACGACGAGCGCTACACGCCCGCCCGCGATGTTGCCGAGAGCAACAACCGCGCCGCCATCGCCTATCTCAATGCCCTCCGCGCGCGCTACGACTCGCTCGCCAAGATCGACGACCGCCCGTCGATGAACGCCATCGCCGCCGAGGCGCAGGCCTATGAGGAGATCGCGCGCGGGGCTTATGAAAAGAGCGCCGCCTATGAGGGGCTCTTTAACCAGCTCATGGCAATCCCGATCAGGAAATGCAGTTGATGGCGACGATCCTCTCCTCGCTCCGCTGGGCGACCGCTGCTCTGGCGCTGTGCAGCGCTCCCGCCGCGAATGCCGCGAGCTGCTGGGCTCCGGCGGCGATCAGCGCGGCGCGGATCAGCGAGTTCGACATCATGCTGATGACGACCACGCTGCGGTGCCGTTCCACGCACAACGAGATCCAGGCGAACTACG
Source organism: uncultured Sphingobium sp. (assembly GCA_964532255.1). Classification (GTDB taxonomy): domain Bacteria; phylum Pseudomonadota; class Alphaproteobacteria; order Sphingomonadales; family Sphingomonadaceae; genus Sphingobium. Next base: position 73,243 of record CAZHGR010000002.1, on the reverse strand, counting down.
AGCGCTTCGCCAAGGCGCACCGGTCCACGCTCGACGACGCGCACGGCAAGCTGCGGGCGCATTTCGGGGTCACGGCCAAGACCAGAAATGGCGCCAACGGATATGACCGGTTCCTGATCAGCCTCGCCAATTTCTACGGCGCCGGGGAGACGACCAAGGCGACCTGTTCACGCTTTGCGGCGCTGGCGGCGGCGCTGGGCGAGATCGCCGATTCGCTCGACGCGCTGCAGTCGGTGATCTTCGCGGTGGTGCGCGACCCGCGCATCGACGGCGCGCGCTGCCGGAGCCACGCCGAAGCGACGCCCGCGCCCAAGCCCTGACCCGTCGTCGGGGACATCATCGAACGTTTTTTCAGAGATTTTTTCGGTCCGCTGGCGACCTGTGACTCCCGTCAATCCGCGATGCGATTCGCTCCCGTAGAAGAGCATCATTAACCAAACGGATTTACCACGGGAGCCTTCATGATGAACATGGTCAACAGCCTCTCCGCCGCCAAGTCGCCCCTCGCCGCCGGTCTGTTCGGCGACTGCTCGGTCCTTCCCGACCGGCCGGTGGTGCCCGTCTCGGCGGTCATCGTTCCGCTGTTCCGGCGCGGCGTCCAGCCGGTGCGCGCGCTCGCGGCCTGACGAAAGCCCCTCCCACCCGTTACCGTTCATCCCCGGTTCGGGTTGGCACGATAGGGCTGCGGCATCGACGGCGTCTGTAGGATTTCCCCGCCAGATGATGCAAGGTAGCCGGATGCGCATCCCCCAATCCCGAATCCTCTTTTCCTCGCTGGCGGTCCTCGGACTCACCGTCCCGACCGTCCTCCCGGCGGCACCGACCGGAACCGCCACGGTCGCCGCGCCCTCGGCGTCGCTTGCCGACCTCGTCGCCCGCGTCGACATTCCCTATGAGATGTTCACGCTTTCCAACGGGCTGCGCGTCATCGTTCACACCGATCGCAAGGCTCCCGTCGTCGGCGTGACCGTTTACTATCGTGTCGGGTCGAAGCACGAGCCGAAAGGCAAGACCGGCTTTGCGCATCTGTTCGAGCATCTGATGTTCGGCGGGTCCGAGAATGTGCCGGAGTTCGACGCGCCGCTGATTTCCGCCGGGGCGAAGGGGCTGAACGGCTCGACCTGGTACGACCGCACCAATTATGTTGTGACGGTGCCGACCGGCGCGCTCGACCGCGCGCTGTTCATGGAGGCCGACCGCATGGGCCATCTGCTCGGCGCAGTCACGCAGGCCAAGCTCGATGCGCAGCGCGGCGTCGTCCAGAACGAGAAGCGGCAGGGCGACAATCAGCCGTTCGGCCTGGTCGACTATGCGCAGACACGCGTGCTGTTCGCGGAAGATCATCCCTACGGCCATGACACCATCGGATCGATGGCCGACCTCGACGCCGCCAGCCTCGACGATGTGCGGAGCTGGTTCCGCGACAACTACGCGCCCAACAACGCGATCCTGGCGCTGGCGGGCGATATCGACGTCGCGACCGCCAAGACCAAGGTCGAAAAATACTTCGGCGCGATCCCGGCGGGGAGGGCGGTGCCCGACGTGACAGCACCCATCCCGACGCTGCCCGCGCGAGTCGAGGAGGTCATGAAGGACCGGGTGGCGACCACCCGAATCTATCGGGTGTGGACCGGGCCGGGTCTCAACGCGCCCGACGCCACCGACCTGGCGATCGGCGCGGCGGTGCTGGGCGGGCTGTCGAGCTCGCGGCTCGACAATGCCCTCGTCCGGCGCGAGCAGCTCGCCGTCGCGGTGACCGCGAGCGCACAGCAGTTCGAGCAGGTGGGCAAGGTCGAGCTGTGGGCCGACGTCAAGCCGGGCGTCGATCCGGCGAAGGTGTCGGCACGGCTCGACGCGCTCATCGCCGAACTGATCGCCAAGGGGCCGACGGCGGACGAGGTCAAGCGGGTCGCCACACGCACGCTGAGCGCCGAGATCATGGGGCTGGAAACGGTCGGTGGTTTCGGCGGCAAGGCGACGACTCTGGCAGAGGGGCTACTCTATTCGGGCGATCCGGCGCATTACAAGAAGCAGCTCGCCGCGCTTGCCGCCGCGACTCCCGCCAGCGTGCAGGCGGCGCTCAAGACGTGGATGACTCGCCCCGCCTATGCGCTCACCGTCACGCCGGGCGAACGCTCGGCCTATGAGGAATCGAAGCTTGCGGGCGCGGGGGCTCCGGAACCGGCCGCCGCACCGCCGACGGACGCACCAGCCGCAGCCGCACCAAAGCCGACCTTGCCGTTGCCGGACATCGTCGCAAGCCCGGCGCTGGACTTTCCCGACGTGACCACGCGCGCGCTGTCCAACGGCATCAAGGTGCATTTCGCGCGGCGCAACGTCGTGCCGACGGTCCAGATATCGGTCAGCTTCGATGCGGGCGTGGCGGCGGAGAGCCGTGCGCAGTCAGGTATCGGCCAGCTCGCGCTCTCCCTGCTCGAGGCGGGGACGAAGACCCGCGATTCGATCGCGATCGCCGAGGCGCAGGAACGACTGGGCACCGAGATTTCCACCAGCCAGAGCGTCGACCGGACCGTGGTGTCGCTCGCTGCGCTGTCGTCCAATCTCGAACCGTCGATCGAGCTTCTGTCGGACATCATCCGCAATCCCGCCTTCGATCCGGCGGAGATCGAGCGGCTGCGCGCGATGCAGCTTGCCGCGATCGAGGCGGAGCGGACCCAGCCGATGGGTCTGGCTTCGCGCGCGATCTATCCGATCCTCTACGGCGCGGAGCATCCCTATGGCATGCCGTCGCGCGGCCTTGGCGATCCGGCGACCGTCAAGGCGATCAGCCGCGACGATCTGGGCGGCTATCACCGACGCTGGCTGCGGCTGGAGCGGGCGGAGATTTTCGCCGCGGGCGACATCGATCCCGACCTGCTGATCGCGCTGCTGGAACAGTATTTCGCGCGCTGGCCCTCGACGCGCGACATGCCGCTGCCCAAGACGCTCGACGGCCCGCTGCCTGCGGCTACGCCGGAGGTCGTGCTGATCGACCGGCCGCAATCGCCGCAGTCGATGGTGGTGGGCGGCTTCGTCACCGCGAAGACCACGACCGACGACCTGCTGTCGTTCGAGACCGCCAACCGCATCTTCGGCAACGACTTCACGTCGCGGCTCAATACCGACATCCGCGAGGAGAAGGCGTGGTCCTACGGCGTCAGCGCCTATCTGTCGCAGCGCATCGGCCCCAGCCCTTATCTGCTGGTGGCGCCGGTTCAGGCGGACAAGACCGGCCCGACGATCACGGCGATGCTCGACCAGATGAAGGGCTTTGTCGGCGGCAAGGGCGTTACCACGGCCGAGTATGACCGCATCGTCAAGGGTGCGATCGCCGGGCTTCCGGGGCGCTACGAGACGACCGGCGCGGTCCTGGGACAGATGCGCGACGATGCGCTGTCGGGCAGGCCGTTCGACTATGTCGAGACGCTGGGGCAGCGCTATGCGGCGCTGACGCCCGCTGCGCTGGACGAGGCGGCGCGCGGCGTGCTCGATCCCGTGCGGCTGAAATGGGTGGTCGTCGGCGATGCGTCGATCGTCCGGCCGCAGCTTCAGGCGCTCGGCCTGCCGCTGCGCGTGATTGACAGTTCAGGCGTCGCGCCGCAGACCGGTGCCGCCGAGTGAAGGGAGAGTTCATGACAAAGGTTGACGGCGCTTATGACTGCGTCAGCAAGACGCCGCTGGGCGAGCAGAAGAGCATCTTCACCATCGTCAGCAGCGGCAACAGCTTCCACGGCACCAATGCCAGCCCGCTGGGCTCGCTGGAGGTCCGCGACGGCGTGATCGACGGCAACCGGCTGACGTGGAAAATGGAGATGACGCTGCCCATGCCGATGACGCTGAACTGCGAAGGCGTGGTCGACGGCGACACGCTGACGGCCACCGTCGATACCGGCGCGTTCGGCAGCTTCACGATGACGGGGACGCGGCGGAGCTGACTGTCTCTCTCTCGTCATTCCCGCGAAAGCGGGAATCCAGAGTCACATGCGCCGTGCTGCTTGAATCTGGATCCCCGCCTTCGCGGGGATGACGGATTTAAGCTGGTACCGTTTTGGTCCCCACGATCGGCTGCCAGTTCTCCGCCCGCTCGATCCGCCGCAGATAGGTCGTCAGGCCGATCTGGAGCGCGACCAGCATGAAGACGAAGGGCTGGAAGGCGATGCCGACGAACAGGCTGCCGACCATATAGACCATGTGCCCCTGGCCCATCGCCTGCGCATAGGGCGCGATCCAGGCCTTTGCGGGGTCGGCCGTGTCGCGATAGCGCCGCCTGATCCGCTCGGTCTGAAGGATGGTGCCGAAGTTGATCGTCAGCCACAGCAGCAGGCCCGGAATGCCCTGTTCGCCCAGCATCTCGAAATAGCTGGAATGATAGGCACGCGACTTGTCGATCACGGTCATCCGCTCGAACCGGACATTGCCGTTCTGCTCGTCGATCTTCTGGACGGTCTCGTAGCGGAAGCTGTTCGACCGATAGGCATCGAACCCGCCGCCAAGCGGGTTCTGCCGCACATAGTCGATGGTCCAGCCCCACACCTTGAGCCGCGTCGAGGCGCTTTCGTCGCCCTGATACTGCGTGATGGTGTCCATCCGCTGCGTGAAGCTCGACGGCAGGAAGGGGACTGCGGCGATCATCGCCAGCAGGCCGAGCGTACCGAACAGCATCTTGCGCCGGATGTGCAGGAACATCAGCCCCGCCAGGATCGCCGCGCACACCAGGCCGGTGCGCGCCTCCGTGCCGATCGGGATCAAGAGGCAGGCGAAGCAGAGCGCATAGCCGAAGCCTCGGGTCCGCCAGTCCGCGGGAAAGACGGTGCTGTGGCGCGCGAGATAGAGGATCAGCGGGATGATGCAGATCGCGACCGTCGAGATGATCGACCCTTCGTACAGGCCGCTGTTGTTCTCCACCATCAGGTTGAGGACGCCATAGCCGCCGCCCGACAGCGCGGTCTTGATGCCGCCGGTGATGATGATCGAGCTTGCGCTGAACACCATGACGAGGCTCAGCGCCTCGATCCGCAGCCGGGTGCGCAGCGTGAGCGGCAGGAAGATCGCGAACAGCAGCGCCTTCCATACCCACGCCCATTTGGCGGCCGCGTCGATCGGAAAATCGGCGTGAATCGTCGTGTAGCCGCAATAGCCGAGCAGCAGCAGGATCAGCATCTGTCGCCGCGACAACCGCGTGTCGCTCTTGTCGTCGAAGATGATCCAGCCGCCGACCGCCGCCACAAACGCGATCAGCGAGATCGGCACGCTGTTGAGCAGGATATAGGTCAGCCGCTGGGGGGAGACGATGTCGATATAGGCATAGGCCAGGATCAGGATGAACGGCCGTTTCGTCCCGAGCGCGAACAGCGACATGAGGAAGCCGACGAAGACGAGGTCACGCATCGGGCTCGCCTTCGGCAGCGGGCCGGGTGGCGCGGCGGAACCCGTCGCGCGGGTCCTCCATCGCCTCGTCGTCGAGGTCGGGCCGCGACAGCAGCCGCCAGCAGGTGAGCAGGATCAGCCCGTGGCTGATGAACAGCGAGAGATTGTCGATCATGGGGCCGGCCGGGTCGGCGCACGAGCCATCGCTCCCCCTCCCGCGTGCGGGAGGGGGCTGCTGGGTGGGGTGAAGCGGCCGTGCGCCGATGCCCACCCCCGGCTCCTCCCGCACGCGGGAGGGGAGAAAAACGTCGCACTCCCGTTCAATGCCGTCCCCCGTGATGCTTTGGTCGGCCTAACCCGTTCGTAGTTGAGGCGACGTTAAACCTCCCCGGCCTATGGCGACAGGCGATGCGTATCCTTCACATCCTCGACCACAGCCTGCCGCTGCACAGCGGATATACGTTCCGCACGCGCGCCATCCTCAAGGCGCAGCAGGCGATGGGATGGGAGGTGCGCGGCATCACCGGCAGCCGCCACCGCGCCGAGGGTCCGGCAGTGGAGGGCGTCGATGGGCTGGGCTTTCACCGTGTGCCGGGCGGGCGGGGCGAGCTTCGCGATCTCGCCGCATGGTCGCGGGGAATCGACGCGCTGGTGCGCGAATGGCGGCCGGATATTCTCCACGCCCATTCGCCCGTGCTCGGCGCGCTTGCCGCGCTGCCGGTGTCGCGCCGGCACGGCCTGCCGCTGATGTACGAGATCCGCGCCTTCTGGGAGGATGCAGCGGTCGGCAATGGCGAAGGACGCGAGGGCAGTCCGAAATATCGCGTGACGCGCGCTCTGGAGAGCTTCGCGGTGCGCCGGGCCGACGCGGTCGCAGTGATCTGCGAGGGGCTGAAGTCCGACCTGATCGCGCGCGGTGTCGCGCCGGGCAAGATCATGGTCTCGCCCAATGGCGTCGACATGGCAATGTTCGGCGATCCGCCGCCGCGTGACGCGGCGCTGGCAAGCGAACTCGGCGTCGACGGCAGCCAGGTGATCGGCTTCATCGGAAGCTTCTATGATTATGAGGGGATCGACGACCTGATCGCAGCGATGCCACGGCTCGTTGCGCGCTGTCCGGCGGCGCGGCTGCTGCTCGTCGGCGGTGGTCCGATGGAGGCCGCGCTGCGTGCTCAGGCGGCGGCATCGCCCGTGGCCGACGCGATCCGCTTCGTCGGCCGCGTGCCCCATGCGGAAGTAGAGCGATATTATAGCCTGATCGACGTGCTCGCCTATCCGCGCAAGGCGATGCGGCTGACCGAACTCGTCACGCCCCTGAAGCCGCTTGAGGCGATGGCCCAGCGGCGGCTGGTCGCGGCGTCGTCGGTGGGCGGCCATCGCGAGCTGATCCGCGACGGCGAGACCGGCACGCTGTTTCCCCCAGACAATCCCGATGCGCTCGCCGATGCGGTGGCGGGACTGCTCGAACGGCCCGACATCTGGGACGCGCGCCGCGAGGCAGGGCGGCGCTTCGTCGAGGAGGAACGCGACTGGGCGCGCAACGTGCGGCGTTACGAATCTGTTTACCATCGCCTGCTAGGCCGGTGACCCTATGGTTAAGGGGACCTTGCGGTGGACCTGTCCGGGCATGAAAATCTGCGGCTTGCGCCTTCGCGGGCGCTGATCGTTCAGCCGTCGTCGCGCTTCAGCCGTGTGCTGTTCGGCGCCCTGCTGGCGAGCGCGGCGGTTGCCGCATTGCCGGCCAGCCTCGTCGAACTCGCCATCGCCTCACTGGGCCTCGGCGAAGCCCTGCCGTCGCTCGTGCCGCCGCTCGGCTGGGCACCGCGCCTGCTGCTGGCGCTGTCGGTCGGGATCGTCACCGCTGCCCTGCTGCTGATATTCGGCAAGATGTCGCCCGGCGAAGACAGCGCCGCGCCACCAAGCGAAAGGACCGATCGCATGCCATTGGCCACAGCATCCGGCTGGCAGAGGCTTGCCAGCTTCGCACGCGGACGCGAGTCGGCGTCCGCCCCGGTTTCCGACCGCCGCCCGCATGACATCAAGTGGCGACGCGCGGACCTGCATCCGGACGCGCCGGCACCTGTGCCGCTGTTCGCCAGCCGCGATCTGCCCGCCGGAGTCTTCGAGCCATCGGACAGCAGCGCTCCGAAATTGGAGCTGGTTTCATCGGCACCGGTCGCCGAGAGGCAGCCGCCGTTTCTCGGTATCGACTTCGATCCGGCGCGGCCGCCGGTCCGCGACCTGTCACGGCATGACCGGCCGCGCCCGCTGCCGCGCTCCCCTGAGCCGCTGAGCGAGGAGGAGGTTGAGGCGCTGCGCGCGCTTCTGCGGGCCATCCCGGAACCCGAGCCGCATATTCCGCAACCGGTCGCCGTGCAGCAGGAACCCGCTTCGGCACCGCTGGCCGCGCCGGATGCGCCGCCCGTCGCGCTGCCCGTCGCCCCGGACGCGCCGCTGTCAGCGCTGCTCGGCCGCTTTGAAAAGAGCGTCGAGGAGCGGATCGCCATTGCCGATGCGCAGGATGCGGCGGCGCGCCTCGATCAGACGCTCAACCGCTCGGGCGATCCGCTGCAGGCTGAAGGTCAGGCGCCGGTGGCCGAGACGGTCGATGATGCCTTGCGCGATGCGCTTGAGGCGCTCCGCGTCCTTTCAGCGGGCAAGCGCGGAGGCGGCGCGCGCCGCTGACGCGTGATCGTCGGTTACCACGCCTCGATCGTCAGTATCTCCAGCCGCAGACGGGCACCCTCGCCCGGGGCGCTCGCGACCGGCTGAACCTTTATTTCGACGACGATGTGGCCGGGCAGTCTGAACTCGGTTTCCGGCAGCACAGCGGCCAGTCGATCTGCCCTTGTGGCGGTATCCTCTCCGCCGATCCATAGAATCACGTCATGACGCGATCCGACGAAGGTCGCGCTGTGCCAGGGGCGAAGGCCGCTGTCGGCGATCGCGGCATCCTCTCCCGCCAGCGCAGTCAGCGCCGCCAGTAGCCGGCCGTGACAGTCGCGGCGGGCGGGGCGGGGGGTGCTGGGCAGGATCGATTCGGGCGGACGGCGCAGGATTTTCAGGCGCCGGCCCGGCGGGATGATGCTCAGCACGCTCATGCGTCGCCGCGCCCGCGATAGCCGGCCATGAAATGCTCCAGCCGCCGGCGCATGCGGCTGCCCGGCTCGCGGCCGTTGCGCATGTCGAACACGATCCGCGGATCGCGGACCGAATCGCGGCCGAAGCGGGTGGGGGCCATTCCGGTCTCCTTCAGGAACATCTCGACGGAACGCAGCATGGGGAACCTTCCTTTCCTCGACTCGATAGGATGTTCCCTATATGTTCTATTCCAAATCCTACTTGTCTAGGAAATTTCCTCTGCTAAGGATCGGCTATGGACGAGACTGACGCGCGCGCTGTGCTCGAACGGCTGATCCGCGATCGCGGCGAGAATTATGGTGCCCTTTCGCGCCTGATCGGCAGGAACACGGCGTATATCCAGCAATATGTGAAGCGCGGCACCCCCCGTAAGCTGGATGAGGAGGATCGGCGGACGCTCGCCCGCTATTTCGGCGTGGACGAGCGCATGCTGGGGGCTCCCGAGGAAGAATCCTATTCGGAGCAATCGGGCGCTGCGGCGCTGGCGGTCATTCCCCGGCTCTCGCTCGGCGCGTCGGCGGGCGCGGGAACGCTCGATGCCGACGAAGCGGCGGCCGGTGCGTTCGCCTTCGATCCGCGCTGGCTGCGGCGTCATCTGGGCGCGCGGCCCGAAAATCTGTCGATCATCCGGGTGGACGGCGAATCGATGGCGCCGACGCTCGGCCACGGGGACGACATCATGGTCGACCGCAATGACGGGGCCGACCGGTTGCGCGACGGCATCTATGTGCTGCGTCTCGACGATGCTTTGATGGTTAAGCGCGTGGCGATGACGCTGCGCCGCGACCGCTTTTCGGTGCGAAGCGACAATCCGGCCTATCCCGACTGGGAGGATATCGATCCCGCGCATGTCGAGATCGTCGGCAGGGTGGTATGGACCGGCCGTCGGGTCGGATAGGTCCGGCTTCCTCGGTTCAGGCCGTTTGGCCGTGGTTCATATGGGCTCGGACCACTTTCCTGTTGCGTTGCAGCAAGGGAAGGCGTTTCATGACGCCATGATAACGGCCGCCCTCCATCACAAGACCGCCTATCACTATGACCGGCCGGTTCGTCTCGGTCCCCAGGTCATCCGGCTCCGCCCGGCACCGCACAGCCGCACGAAGATTCCCAATTACGCGCTGCGGATCGAGCCGGAGGGGCATTTCCTCAACTGGCAGCAGGACCCGCACGGCAACTGGCTGGCGCGCGTGGTCTTTCCGGAGCCGGTCGATCGGCTGGTGATCGAGGTCGATCTCCTGGCCGACATGGTCGTCATCAACCCCTTCGACTTCTTCGTCGAGCCATATGCGGAGGACTATCCCTTCGCCTACGACCCCGATCTTGCGGTCGATCTAGCCGCCTATCGCGATATCGAGCCGCAGGGGCCGCTGTTCGAGGCGCTGGTCGCCGAACATGCGCCGTACCGGGGACGGACGGTCGACTTTCTGGTCGACATCAATGCGCGGCTCCAGCAGCGGATCGGTTATGTCATCCGCATGGAATCGGGGGTGCAGACGCCCGAGGAGACGCTGGAGATCGGCACCGGATCGTGCCGGGATTCGGCGTGGTTGCTGGTGCAGTTGCTGCGTCGCCTAGGCTTCGCTGCGCGCTTCGTGTCGGGCTATTCGATCCAGCTCGTCGCCGATGTCGAGCCGGTCGACGGGCCGAAGGGGGTGAGCCAGGATGTGGTCGACCTCCATGCCTGGGCCGAGGCCTATGTGCCCGGAGCGGGGTGGATCGCGCTCGATGCGACATCGGGCATGTTCGCCGGGGAGGGGCATATCCCGCTCGCCGCCACGCCACATTATCGCTCCGCCGCGCCGATCTCGGGCGTTGCCGACCCGGCCGAGGTGCGCTTCGATTTCGCCATGTCGGTCAGCCGGATCGCCGAGGCGGTCCGGATCACCAAGCCGTTTACCGACGCGCGATGGGACGCGCTGCTGACGCTGGGTGACAAGGTGGAAGCCGATCTGCTCGCCGCCGATGTCCGGCTGACCACCGGCGGCGAGCCCACCTTCGTTGCAGAAGCCGATCCGGAGGCACCCGAATGGAACGGCGATGCGGTCGGCCCGACCAAGGCGGGCTATGCCGACCGGCTGATCCGTCGCCTGGGCGATCGCTTCGCGCCGGGTGCGCTGCTGCATCACGGACAGGGCAAATGGTATCCCGGCGAAAGCCTGCCGCGCTGGGGCTATTCGCTCTACTGGCGCGCCGACGGCGTTCCCGTATGGCGTGACCCCAGCCTGATTGCGGGCGCGACACAGGTGGTTGAGACGCCCGCCCCGGTGATCGAGGACGCCGTCGCGCGGGATTTCCTGACGGCAACGGCAGAGGCGCTGGGCGTGGAGACCGACAATGTCGCGCCGGTGTTCGAGGATCAGCTCGGCTGGGCGGCGAGGGAGGCGGAGCTTCCCGCGAATGTGTCCCCCACCGACCCCAAGATCGACGATCCCGAGGAGCGGTCGCGCATCGTCCGCGCGTTCGAGCGCGGCCTGTCCAAGCCCGTCGGCTATGTCCTCCCCGTTCAGCGCTGGCAGAGCAAGGTGCACGCGCCGCGCTGGCAGAGCGAGAAATGGCGCGTCCGGCGGGGCGCATTGTTCGCGGTGCCGGGCGACAGTGCCCTGGGCTACCGCCTGCCGCTCGGCTCGCTTCCCTATGTGCCGCCGTCCGACTTTCCCTATATCCACCCCCGCGACACCAGCGAGCCGCGCGAGCCGCTCGCCGATTTCCGGTCGCAGCGGCTGGCGCGCGAGCAGGAGGCGGAGGAGGGTGCCGGACTGTCGATCGAGGCCCGCAGCCGTCGCGCCGACCAGCGGCGCGAGCGGGTCGACGGCGGCTCCGACAACCGCCAGGAACGGGTCGAGCAGCGCATCATCGAAGGGGCGGTCCGCACCGCGCTGACCGTCGAGCCGCGCGAGGGTTATCTGTCGGTTTTCATTCCGCCGCTCGAAAGCCTCGACGATTTTCTGGCGCTGGTGGCGGAGATCGAGGGCGTGGCGGAAGCATCGCGCACGCCGGTCAGGATCGAGGGCTATCCGCCGCCTCCCGATCCCCGGCTCAAGGTCCTGAAGATCACGCCCGATCCCGGCGTCATCGAGGTCAATATCCACCCGGCGGCAAGCTGGCGCGAAGCGGTGGAGATCACCACCGGCCTCTATGAGGACGCGCGGCACTGTGGCCTGACTGCAGACAAGTTCATGGTCGACGGCCGCTCGATCGGCACGGGCGGGGGCAATCATCTGGTGCTCGGGGGTCCGTCGTTGAACGATTCGCCGTTCCTGCGGCGTCCGGACCTGCTCAAGAGCCTGGTGCTTTACTGGCAGCGGCATCCGTCGCTGAGCTATCTCTTCTCGGGCCTGTTCATCGGCCCGACCAGCCAGGCACCGCGCATCGACGAGGCGCGGCATGACAGCCTGTATGAACTGGAGATCGCGCTCGCGCAGATACCCGGACCGGAGGTCGATGACTTCCCGCCGTGGAAGCTCGACCGGCTGATGCGCAACCTGCTCGTCGACGTGACCGGAAACACGCACCGGACAGAGATCTGCATCGACAAGCTGTTCTCGCCCGACGGCCCCACAGGCCGGCTCGGCCTCGTCGAGTTCCGCGGGTTCGAAATGCCGCCTGACGCGCAGATGAGCGTGGCGCAGCAATTGCTGCTCCGCGCGCTGGTCGCATGGTTCTGGCGCGAGCCGCAGCAGGGGCGGCTGGTGCGCTGGGGCACCAGCCTGCACGACCGCTTCCTGCTACCGCATTTCGTCTGGGCCGATTTCCAGGATGTGCTGACCGACCTGGCCCGCGCGGGCTATGCCTTCGATCCGGCATGGTTCGAGGCGCAGCGGCAGTTCCGCTTCCCCGTCCACGGCACGGTGGAGGCGGGGGGCGTGACTCTGGAGATCGCGCATGCGCTGGAGCCATGGCATGTGCTGGGCGAGACCGGCGCGATCGGCGGCACGGTGCGCTATGTCGACAGCTCGACCGAGCGGGTACAGGTCCGCGCCGCCGGTCTGGTGCCGGGCCGCCATGTGATCGCCTGCAACGGTCGCCGCGTGCCGATGACCTCGACCAGCGCGCCCGGCGAGGCGGTGGGCGGGGTCCGCTACAAGGCCTGGGCCCCGGCCAATTGCCTGCACCCCTATGCCCCCGTCAACGCGCCGCTGACCTTTGACGTTCTGGATAGCTGGAGCGGCCGGTCATTGGGCGGATGCGTCTATCATGTCGCGCATCCGGGCGGGCGCAACTATGACGACGTGCCGGTCAACGCCTATGAGGCGGAGGCGCGGCGCCGCGCGCGGTTCCAGGATCATGGCCATACGCCGGGGCAGGATGTGCCGATCCCGCCGGAGGAACTGCCGAGCGAGTTTCCGCTCACTCTTGATCTGCGAGTCCCGCCTGCTTGAGGGTCTTTAACGCCTCCGCGCTATGACGGCGGCATGATCGTCACGTTCGAACCGCTTCCGGGCCTTGCGGCGCTGGAGCCACGCTGGCGCGCGCTGGAGGAGCGGGCGACCGCGTCCTTCTTCCAAAGCTGGTGCTGGATCGGAAGCTGGCTGAAAGCGACGAGCGCTCGGCCCGATGTCGTCGTCGTCCGCGATGCGGACGGCGACGACATCGCGCTGGCGCTGCTGGGGACCGGGCGTGAAAAGCGCTTGTTCGGCAGCGTCGCCGCCCTTCGCCTCAACGAGGCGGCCGACCCCGCCGCCGACCGCGCCTTCATTGAGTATAATGCGCCGCTCTCCGTCGCTGGACAGGAATCGGCCGTTGCGGACGCGCTTGCCGCCGCGCTGGCGGGGCAACGCGACTGGCGGCTGTTCCGCCTGTCGGGGGTCGCGCCGGACGATCCGCTGCTTTCGGCCCTGTCGGCGCGGCGCAAGCGGCTGATCGACCGTGCTCCTGCCTACTGCATCGATCTCGGCGCGGTGAGGGCCAAGCAAGGCGACTATCTGGCGCTGCTTTCAGCGAACACCCGGTCCCAGATCAGGCGGTCGGCGAAGGACTATCCCGCTGGATCGGAGAGCATTACGCGAGCGACCGACATGGAGATGGCCAACACGTGGCTGGCGGACATGCGGGCGCTCAACGCCGGGCGCCATGCCGACAATGCTTGGGAGGAGCCGCTGTTTCGTGCGTTCGCTGCGGAGCTGGTGAGTGCGGGACTGGCTGACGGCACGGTCGACCTTTTGCGGATCGCGGCGGGCGAGGCGCTGTTGGGCTATCTGCTGAACTTCCGCTGGCGGGGCAGGGCGATGAACTATCAGTCGGCGTTCGCGCCTCCCGCCTCAGCCAAGGCCAAGCCCGGCCTGATGGCCCATGCCGCCGCTGTCCGATGTTATGCGCAGGAGGGCCTCGACATCTATTCGCTGCTCGCCGGCAAGGACCGTTACAAGCAGTCTCTCGCCACAGGGCAGGAGGAGCTCGAATGGTGGTCGGTCGAGCGGTTCAGCCCGGCGCTGGAAGCGGAGCATGTCGCGCGTCGCCTGCTCCGCCGGGGCTGACCCCGACCGAAACCCTTGCCCTCGTCTTCATCATTCGATATTTCCATGACTATCGAATCATTGGGGGGCTGATCGATGTCGGACAAGATCTACAATGTGCTGTTCCTGTGCACGGGCAACAGCGCCCGCTCGATCATCGCGGAAGTGCTGTTGAACAATGATGGTGCCGGGCGCTTCCGCGCCTGGAGCGCGGGCAGCCATCCGAAGGGTGCGGTGCATCCCGGCGCGCTGACCGTGCTGGGGGGCCTGGGTTTCGAAACCGCCGAGCTGAGGTCGAAGAGCTGGGACGAGTTCGTCCTTCCCGACGCGCCCGTGTTCGACTTCATCATCACCGTGTGCGACAATGCGGCGGGCGAGATGTGCCCGGTGTGGCCCGGCCAGCCGCTCACCGCGCACTGGGGAATCCCCGATCCGGCAGCGGTGGAAGGCGAGGGGCAGCACCAGGCGTTCCTCGACACGGTGAAATATCTCCGCCGCCGCATCGAACTGATGCTGCATCTGCCGATCACCGCGCTGGAATCGCTGGCGCTCAAGCGCGAACTGGCGCAGATCGGGCGTATCGAAGGTGCCACGCTCCCCGCCAACGCGGACGAAAGCGCCTGAGTCACCCATCCGGAGTACCGCAGTTTTGACCGACGGATCGCGTCTCAGGACGCTCAGCGACGCGGATCATTTCCCCGCGCTGAGCCCTGACTATCTGCACGCCCGCCCCGCGCTGGGGCTGGCTCCTGACTCACCGCCGCCGCGCATATTGCTGCTCTACGGCTCGCTTCGCGAACGCTCCTACTCGCGGCTGGTGGTGGAGGAGAGCGCTCGCCTGCTCCGGCTCTTCGGCTGCGAGACGCGGATCTTCGATCCCTCCGACCTGCCGCTTCCCGACCAGGTGGTGGGCGACGATCACCCGGCTGTCCATGAACTGCGCGCCCATTCGATTTGGTCGGAGGCGCAGGTCTGGTGCAGCCCGGAAAGGCATGGCCAGATCACCGGCATCATGAAGGCGCAGATCGACCATCTGCCGCTGGCGCTGAAAGGGGTGCGTCCGACGCAGGGGAGAACGCTCGCGGTCATGCAGGTGTCGGCGGGGTCGCAATCGTTCAACAGCGTGAACACATTGCGGCTGCTGGGGCGCTGGATGAGGATGTTCACCATTCCCAACCAGTCGAGCGTCGCCAAGGCCTATCAGGAGTTCGACGAGGCCGGCCGCATGCTGCCGTCGGCCTATTATGACCGCATCGTCGATGTCATGGAGGAGCTGGTCCGCTTCACGGTGCTGCTCCGCCCGCATGCGGCGCAACTGACCGATCGCTACTCGGAGCGTAAGGACCGTGCGGAACCCGTCGCGACGCCGGTCGATCTGGCGGGACTGGCGAAGGCTTCCTGATCCTCAGCCGCCGGGCCGGGCTTCGGGGGCGAGCTTGCGCATGACGCGATAGCCCAGCCGCGCGAGCCGCTGGCGCTCCGGCCGCGCGCCGACCGTGATCAGCGGCAGCCCGCGGCGGCGCAGCAGGCCGTTGAAGCTGTGAAGCTCGCTCTCCGCAACACTTCGCTCCGAGCGCCAGGTAATCGAGAAGCTGATCGATACGCCGTCGCCGTTGCGGACGAAATGCGGGGCCTTTACGGGCATCAGGACCGCGTCGCCCGGATCGAGCGGAACATGCGTCGCCTTGGCAATGAAGCGGTCGTCCCATGTCAGGTTGCGGTGACCGCCGGTGGCGAACGCCTCGCTTTGCCGGGGCGGCACCAGCTCGGGATCGTTGGTTGGGAACACCGTCATCGTCTTGCTGCCCTGGATCTGGAGCAGGATGTTATGCTCCGGGTCCATGTGGAACGGTGTGACGCCGCCGGGCGAGGTGAGGAAGAGGAAGGCCTCGCGATGCGCCATGGGGCCGGTGCGCGGCTCGACGATGGCGCGCAATGGCGCCAGCGCTTCGTCGAGAAGCGCGCCATAGGCCGCGTCGCGCTCGACATTTTTGAGCACCATCCACGACCCGTTTTCGCCAATCGTGCGGATCGTCTCCGCGATGGACAGCGCGCTGCGCGGCGTATCTTCGGGCGTCACGCCGAGCGGCAGCGCACCCGGATTATATTCGATCCGGTCGGCCGGCAGCCGTTCGGCCAGCGCCGCGAGGGCCGCGTGGGTGAGCAAGGGATGGCCGACGAGATTGTGAGTCAGCGGCGCGTGCCGGTCGGGATAGGCCGCCGCGAACGCGTCGATGGCCTCCTGCGGAAAGGCGGGCGGGGTCGTCATGCCTGCTGTCCTTTCAAGCGGCGCGCCAGGCCTTCGGCGCGCGTGATGGCGAATCGGGTGGCGGCGCCCCGCACCGCGCGCAGTCCGCCGTGACGGAGCGCGACGCGATACTGGACGATTGTCCGCCGCTCGGTCCAAAGACTGTCGATCATCGGATGTCCGGGTGCCGCGCAGCTATCCATCCACGGCACGATGCCGTCGTCCAGAACGCGGCGCAGATTGTCGATCTCGATAAGGACTCCGGGCGAATAGCGTCCGAAGTCGGGATCGATGCCGATCTTGAACGAATAGCCGCCGCCGGGCGCGACGAAGTTGACCAGCATCGCAACGGGCACATGGCCGCAGTCGATGCGCAGCATGTCGAGCTGGCCCGCCGCGAACGCAGCGGTACATGCTGCATGAAAGAACCGCTCATGCGCCGGGTCGGAGCCGAGCGCGGTGCCCTCGTCACCCTTCCACCCCTTGCCCTCCAGCGTGACGAACGCGGCGCACCATTCGGGCAGATCGGCAGGATCGGCGAGCGTGCGGTTGCTGATCGGCCCCTGTTCGGCAAGGCGGTTCTGCTGGCGGCGCAGTTCCTTGCGCTTTTTCGGCCGCACCGCCTGGGTCCAGTAATCCTCGGCCGACATGGTGCTTTTCAGAAGCGCGCGTTCATAGCGGCCGACCTCGACAACCGGGCGGCGCTGCTCGGCGCACAGCGTCAGCAGTGCGCGCGCGGCCGGGCCGTCGGGATCGATGCGGCCGAGGTGCAGGAAGTCGCCCGAGCCCCGGTCCGCGTCGAAGCGGTCGAGGAGCGCGGCCCAGCCTTCCTGCTCCTGGCCCGCGCGCAACATCGGTGCGCCATAATAGCAGTGGACATGGCTCCAGGCAGCGAGGTGCGGGACCGGAATGCGGCCGTGCAGCCAACGGCGCTCGACCGGCAGCCGGGCGATGATCCGGCCTTCGCTGTCCGCCGCCTCGATCACCCGCACTGCTGCGGTGCCGGCAAGATGCGCCAGGGCGGCATCGAGCACCGGGCGGTCGTAGAAGGGATTGGGTTCGGCGCAGTCGGCGCTTGTCAGATCCCGTCCTCCGGCGGAGTCGCGGGCGGCGTGCCAGTCATGCGCGAGGGCCTCGATCATGGTGCAGCCCATAGCGTGCAATGATTATGAAGCCGCTAAGCACGGCCTCGGGGGCCTATTGATCGTCGGTGACGTTCACCACGCAGGGTTGGATGCTGCCCGGATCGACGCGGGCGGCTCCCTGGGTGAAACGCGCCATATATCCTCCCGCAGAGGGCATGTCGCGCTGGTCGATCTGACGAAATCCGATTGCCTCGAACTCACATTCGAGCTGGGCAGGCGGCGTGCCGTGGTTCTGGGTCAGCCGGTCGGCATCGACCACGATGATCTCGCCGCCCGTCTTCAGCGCCGGGTACAGCCGCCAGAGGAAGGCATAGGGCTCGCTGATCTCATGATACATGTGCACCAGGAAGATGCGGTCGAAACTGCCCGGCGGCAGGCGGGGGTCGTCGGGCGTGCCGAGCTTGACGCTGACATTCTCCCAGTTCTCGCGCGTCACGCGCCGGGCGAGCGCGTCGATGATCTCCGGCATGATGTCCTCGGCCAGAACGCGGCCGTGGGGGCCGACGCGCTTTGCCAGGCGGACGGTGTAATAGCCCTCGCCGGCACCGATGTCGGCGACCGTCATGCCTTCGCGCACCTGCGCGATGTCCATGATGGTCTCCGCCTCGTTCAGCCGGTCACGGCTCTCCTCATTGGCCCAGCGGGTGGAGATGATCGGTGCGACGGGGCGGTCGGCGCGCGGAAAGTCGCGCGCGCTATCCGGGCGGCCGTCCTCATTGGCGGGCTCGACGAAATTGCATGCGCCGAGCAGCGCCGGCAGGCACAGCCACAGTGCTGCCTGCCGGAGCATCAGTCGATGTCCTCGACCTCGACCTTTTCGCCGGTGACCTTCTGGCTGAGCGCGGCCGCCATGAAGGGGTCGAGCGCGCCGTCCAGAACCTCATCGGGCGAGGTGGAGGTGACGCCCGTGCGGAGGTCCTTCACGAGCTGATAGGGCTGGAGCACATAGGACCGGATCTGGTGGCCCCAGCCGATTTCGGTCTTCGCCTGATAGTCGGTCGACGCCTCGGCCTCGCGACGCTGCAGTTCGGCCTCATAGAGCCGCGCCTTGAGCATGTTCATCGCGGTCGCGCGGTTCTTGTGCTGCGACCGGTCGTTCTGGCAGGCAACGATGATTCCCGTGGGAACGTGGGTGATGCGCACCGCCGAGTCGGTCGTGTTGACATGCTGTCCGCCCGCGCCCGATGCGCGATAGGTGTCGATCTTCAGGTCGGCCGGGTTGATCTCGATATCGATATTGTCGTCGATGACCGGATAGACCCAGGCGGACGAGAAGCTGGTGTGACGCCGCGCCGAGCTGTCATAGGGGCTGATGCGGACGAGACGGTGGACGCCGCTTTCGGTCTTGGCATAGCCATAGGCGTTCTCGCCCTTGATCAGCAGCGTCGCCGATTTGATGCCCGCCTGCTCGCCCGCATGATAGTCGACCAGCTCGACCTTGTAGCCGCGCCGTTCCGCCCAGCGCTGGTACATGCGCAGCAGCATCTCGGCCCAGTCCTGGCTCTCGGTGCCGCCAGCGCCGGCGTTGATCTGGAGATAGGTATCGTATCCGTCCGCCTCCCCGGCGAGCAGCGCGGTGATCTTGTCCTTGTCCGCCCGGTCGGCCAGCGCCGCCAGCGAGGCCATCGCCTCGCTCGCCATGTCGTCGTCGCCCTCTGCATCGGCCATTTCGAGAAGCTCGACCGTGTCGTTCATCTCGGTCTCGATCGCGCGGGTCGACGTGATCGCATTGTCGAGCCGGGTGCGCTCGCGCATCACCTCCTGCGCCTGCTTCTGATTGTCCCACAGCGTGGGGTCCTCGACGCGCGCGTTCAGCTCGTCGAGCCGGCGCAGCGCGCGGTCCCAGTCAAGGAAACGGCGCAACAGCGAAAGCGCGGACGAAATGCGGTCGACATGGGCTTGCGCTTCGGCGCGCATCGGTCGGTTCTCCAGAAGGACTCAGTGCTGGCGGTCATCCCCGCGGAGGCGGGGATCCAGAGTCAGGGGCATTGACGCTTGTGGCCCTGGATCCCCGCCTTCGCGGGGATGACGATGGCTTGGTGCGATAGCGGTTTGGACCGGTTTATCCAATAGGACCTCAGTAAATGCCGCCCTGATCGCCGGCAAAGTCGCGCTGGATCTGCTGCACCCGCCGCCCGCTGCCGCCCTGCGCGGCCTTTTCGGGCTTGATCTCGTCGGCGCGTATCGTCCGCCGCGGCTCGGTTTCGGGCTTGAAGGCCTCCCAGATGATCGCGGTCTTGCCGGCGGTATCCACCGGCCAGTTGCCGTAGACGCGGCGGCCCGACACGCGGTCGATGCGGATCATGCGGATACCCGGCGGCGCGACGAACGGCGTCTTGGGCATTTTCTCGAGGATCGGCTTCATCGCCTCCTTCCAGATCGGCGCGGCGATTCGGCCGCCCTGCGCATAGCCGCCGAGGCTGCGCGGCTTGTCATAGCCCAGATAGACGGCAGCGACGATGTCGGGCGATCCCCCCGCGAACCAGACGTTGGTGGGGCCGGAGGTCGTGCCGGTCTTGCCGAACAGCGGCCGTTCGAGGTCGGCCAGCACCGTCGCGGTGCCACGGGTGATGACGCCTTCGGTGATGTGGACCATCTGGAACGCGGTTCGTGCGTCCATCGCCTGCCCGCCCTGATGCGCGAAGCGCGGCATGGCCTTGCCGTTCCAGTCGGGCGCGTTGCAGCCCCGGCATGCCTGCCAGTCCTTCGGCCAGATCACACGGCCATTGCGGTCCTGAACGAAGTCCATCGGACGCGCGACAAGCCGCTTGCCGTTGTTCGCGAGGATCGCATAGGCGTTGGTCAGCCGTTCCACGGTGGTCTCGCCGGCACCCAGCGCGAACGCGAGATAGGGCGGAAAATCGCCGATGCCGACCTGCTTGATGAGGCGGTTGACTCGCTCCATGCCCGTTTGCGAGGCGGTGCGGACGGTCATCAGGTTGCGCGATTGCTCGATGCCCCAGCGCATCGTGCGCGGGCCGGCACCGCCGCCGCTGAAGTTGCGGAAGCATTTCTGGCCGAGCGAGGCCGACTGATAGACGCAGAACGGCCCGTCGATGATGATCGAAGCGGGCGTCATCCCGAAATCGAGCGCGGCGGAATAGACGAACGGTTTGATGGTCGATCCCGGCTGGCGCATCGCCTGCGTGACGCGGTTGTAGGAGGACAGACGCGAATCGAACCCGCCCTGCATCGCGTAGACCCGGCCGTGATGCACGTCCTCGATCATCATGCCGCCCGACACTTCGGGCACGTTGCGCAGTGCGTAGCTGTCGCCGCCCGCAGGCTTTACGACGATCATGTCGCCGGGCTTCATCGCATCGAAGGCCGGAACGCCGAGGCGGCGATAGGGAAGCTGCGCGCTGGAGGCGGGCAGGGTGCCGGTGCGGCCGCCGGGCAGACCGATCTCGGCCAAACCGCCCGATTTCGACAGGACCACCGCGACGGTCCAGTCCTCGTAATCCACGCCCTTGTTGCTGACCGCCAGTTCGGACGCCCAGTTGCCGACATTGTCGATGGTCGCGACGGGGCCGGACCAGCCCTTGCCCGCGTCATAGCGAAGCAGGCCCTTGCGAAGCGCATTTGCCGCCTGTTCCTGCATGAACGGATCGAGCGGCGTCCTGACCCACAGCCCGCCAGCATAGACGCTGTTGGGGCCATCCTCGGCGGCTTCGCCGAACTGGTCGATCAGGCGGCGGCGGACCTCCTCCATATAATAGCCGCCGATCCGCTCGAACCCCGACGACCGCTGGCGCACCGCGCCGAGCGGCAGGGTCTGCGCCTCCGCCGCCTGGGCCGCGCTGATGTAGCCGTTGCGCGCCATTTCCCCCAACGCCCAGTTGCGGCGTTCGAGCGCGCGCGCCAGGCCGTTCTCGCTCTCCGGACGGTAATTGGCAGGCCCCTTCGGCAGGATCGCCAGATAGGCCATTTCGTGAAGCGCGAGGTCGCCCACGTCCTTGTCGAAATAGGCGCGCGCCGCCGCCTGGATGCCATAGGCGTTGCGGCCGAGGAATATCTGGTTGAGGTACAGTTCGAGGATCTGCTGCTTGGTCAGCACGTCCTCCATGCGCCACGCCAGGATCATCTCCTTGACCTTGCGCGTCGGCGAATAGGCGTCGCCGATCAGCAGGTTCTTGGCGACCTGCTGGGTGATGGTGGAGCCGCCCTTGGCACGCTCGCCGCTGCCCAGCTTGCTGACATAATCGAACACCGCGCCCGCAAAGCCCGGGAAGTCGACGCCATGATGCTCGAAGAAGGTCTTGTCCTCCGCCGACAGATAGGCGGCGATCAGCATCGGCGGGAAGTCGGCATATTGAAGCTGGACGCGCCGCTCGCGCGCGTAGCTGTGGATCGGTTCGCCGTTGATGTCGCGGACCACCGTGGGAAGCGGCGGCTGATAGGTGAGCAGCGTCTTGGCGTCGGGCAGGTCGCGCGCGAAAATCACCCAGAACAGCGCGATCCCGGCGAGCAGCGCGCCCAGCGCGTAGACGAGCCAGCGGACCGGGCGACGCGCCCACAAGGCGTGGAACCGTCCCCCTCCGTCCGACCCGTTGAGCTTTAGTCGAAAACTTTGTCGCGTGTTTGCCGCTTCGGCCATGGTCGGGCGTGTAGACCATTTTCGCGGGCGGAGGGAACGGCTTTTGTGCGTCAGCGCACTGCGGTCCTCTTCGCGAAGTAGACGCGCACGGCCCGCGCGACCGCTTGCGCGATGCGGCGCTGCCCGGCGCGGCTGGCCAGCATGCGCGCGTCTTCGGCGTTGCTGATGTACCCGGTTTCAAGCAGCACCGACGGCACATCGGGTGCCTTCAGCACGACCAGCGAGGCGAAATGGCGTGCCGGCCGCTGGAAGCGGACATTGTTGCCCGCCTCCCGCTCCAGAATCTCGGCGAAGCGGACCGATTCCTCCATCGTGCCGCGCCGGGTCAGGTCGATCAGGATCGACGACACGCTCGACGGCGCGCGCGACAGGTCGACGCCGTTGATGATGTCCGATCGGTTCTCGCGCGCCGCCAGCCGCGCTGCCTCGCGCGTGGAGGCGACCTCGGACAGCGTATAAATGCTCGCGCCACGCGCCTTGTCATTGGGCGCGGCGTCGGCGTGGATCGAAATGAACAGGTTCGCGCCCAGACGCCGGGCAATGTCATAGCGCTCCTGAAGCGCAAGAAACCGGTCGCTCGAACGGGTCAGAGCGACACGCACCCGTCCGCCGGCGACCAGCTCGTCGCGGAGCGCGCGCGCGATGCGGAGCGTCACATCCTTCTCGCGCGATCCGTTCGCGCCGTTGACCGCGCCGGGATCATGGCCGCCATGGCCCGCGTCGATCACCACCAGCGGGCGGCCTTCGTCGCGCGATCCCTCGACCGGCGGCAAGGCGATGCCCGGCTCCGCATCGGGGATGGGGATGGAGATGCTGGGACCGCGCGCCACGGCATCCGCGGTCGGGGGTAACGGCAGCGGCACGGCGGCATGCGCCTGAATCGCGATCAGCGCCAGAAATGCAGCTATCATGCGTGGGGCGGGCTCCGCGCCGGGACCGGTCTAGGGATGGAAATGCTGTTTGATCGGGATCATTGCGGAGTGTTATTGCCCGTTGCCCGCCAGCGCAATGGCTGCTAGCGATGTCAGACGGGCCATAATCCATTAACCATTTGCTGTGCATGGGTTGGCCGGTCCACATGTTCACCCGCAAGCGGGCTGAACCCACCAGGTTGATGCTGCATGAGTTTTCCGTCCCCCGTCCGCAGACACGCTTTTCAGCGTGCTGGGGCATGGATGGACGGCTTACTGACCGGCGAATGCGCCGACCGCGCTCCTGCAGCAAGACACACGACATATCTGTCATCATCCTGGGCGCGCTTGTCGCCAACGGCCGATCCGGCCGTCGGCGCGGTGCGTCCGGCAAACAATAGCGGGCGCGCGGAACGGGCAGGGTCTCTTCCGCCGTCCGCCCGGAGATACATAAATGGCACTGAAAATGTTGGTCGATGCGCGCCACCGGGAGGAAACCCGGGTCGCCGTCGTCAAGGGCAATCGGATTGAGGAGTTCGATTTCGAGTCCGCCGAGCACAAGCAGCTCAAGGGAAATATCTATCTCGCCAAGGTAACGCGCGTCGAACCGTCGCTGCAGGCGGCCTTCGTCGACTATGGCGGCAACCGCCACGGCTTCCTGGCCTTTTCCGAAATCCATCCCGACTATTACCAGATCCCGCAGCAGGACCGCGAAGCGCTGCTCGCCGAGGAGGCGGAGCATGCGGCCGAGGAGGCTGCGCTGCGCGCCGAGGTTGAGGATGCCGAGGACGATCATGCCGATGGCGTCGACGGAACCGTCGAGGAGGTCGAGCGCCCCGTCCATGACGAGGACGACGACGAAAACGGCGGTGACGCCGAGGCGTCGGGTGACGACGAGGACGGCACCGGATCGCGCAAGGGCCGGCGCGGCGGTCGCCAGAACAAGAGCGAGGCCGCTGCCGACGAGGTCCGTCGCAAGCGCATGGCGCTGCGTCGGCGCTACAAGATCCAGGACGTCATTCGTCGCCGGCAGGTCCTGCTGGTGCAGGTCGTCAAGGAAGAACGCGGTAACAAGGGCGCGGCGCTCAGCACCTATCTCAGCCTTGCCGGGCGCTATTGCGTGCTCATGCCGAACACCAGCCATGGTGGCGGTATCAGCCGCAAGATCAACAACAATGCCGACCGCAAGCGGCTGAAGTCGATCATTGCCGACATGAACCTGCCGGCGACGATGGGCTGCATCGTCCGCACGGCCGGGCTGCAGCGCACCAAGACCGAAATTCGCCGCGACTTCGACTATCTGGCGCGGCTGTGGGACGAGATTCGCGAAAAGACGCTCAGGGCGACCGCGCCCGAGCTGATCCACGACGACAGCGACCTCATCAAGCGCGCAATCCGCGACATTTATCATCGCGAGATCGAGGAAGTCATTGTCGAGGGCGAGGAGGGGTACCGCGCCGCCAAGGACTTCATGAAGCTGCTGATGCCCAGCCACGCACGCCGGGTGAAGCCTTATGCCGACCCCGTCTCGCTGTTCCAGCGCCACGGCGTGGAGGACCAGCTCGCGGCGATGTATCATCCGGTCGTCCAGCTCAAATCGGGTGGCTATCTTGTCATCAATCCGACCGAGGCGCTGGTGTCGATCGACATCAACTCCGGCCGGTCGACGCGCGAGCACAATATCGAGCAGACGGCGGTCTCGACGAATCTCGAGGCGGCGCGGGAGATCGCGCGGCAGCTTCGCCTGCGCGACATGGCGGGCCTCGTCGTCATCGACTTCATCGACATGGAGCACAACTCCAACATCCGTAAGGTCGAGAAGGCGATGAAGGAGGCGCTGAAGGACGATCGCGCCCGCATCCAGGTCGGCCGTATCTCCGGCTTCGGCCTGATGGAGATGAGCCGTCAGCGGCTGCGCACCGGCGTTCTGGAAGCATCGACCCGCGCCTGTCCGCATTGCGAGGGTACCGGGCTCGTCCGCACCGCATCATCGGCGGGATTGTCCGCGCTTCGCCTGCTCGAAGAGGAAGCGGCGCGGGGACGCGGCAGCATCATCACGCTGCGCGCCAGCCAGGAAGCG
The DNA here is from genome assembly GCA_964532255.1 of uncultured Sphingobium sp. Lineage (GTDB taxonomy): Bacteria > Pseudomonadota > Alphaproteobacteria > Sphingomonadales > Sphingomonadaceae > Sphingobium. The sequence goes on along the minus strand of CAZHGR010000002.1, from coordinate 48,301 downwards.
GCCTTCTACGTCCTCAACAACAAGCGACGCGAAATCGACGAGATCGAACGGCGCTATGGCGTGACCATCGCGATCCTGCCCGACGGCGAGGTCGAGGGTGCGCGCATGTCGGTCGAGGCGAGTGGTCCCAGGCCTGAGCGCACCGTCGACTATCTGCCGATGATCGAGGAGGCCGAAGAGGACGAGCCGATCGAGGAGATCGAGGACGAAGAGGAAGAGGACGAGGAGGAGGCCGCAACGGCCGAGGGCCCGGCGCGCCGTGAGCAGGGCGAAGCGCCCCGCAACGGTGATCGCGAGGGCGGGCGCAAGCGCCGCCGTCGTCGCCGGGGACGTCGTGGCCGGCCCGAGGAAGGTCGCGAGGGCGGCGAAGCCGGTACCGATGAAGCAGTGGGCGCGGATGACACCGATGGCGAGGAGGGCACATTTGCCGTCGAGCCCGTCGAAGCCGCAGCCGAGGCGGAGCAACCGGCCGAGGCCGCAGCGCCGCAGCCGGTGGAGACTGGCGAGGACGCCGACGCTGCCGGGCGCAAGACCCGGCGCGGGCGTCGCGGCGGTCGCAGGCGGCGCGGTGAGGGCGAGGATGCTCCGGCCGAGGCGGTGGACACCGCTTCTGCCGAAGCGGAGGAGCCTGCTCCGGTGGCAGTAGCCGACGAGCCGCAGGCTCCTGCCGAGCCGGAGGCACCCGCAGAGCCCGAGAAGCCGAAGGCGCGTCGCCGCCCCCGTGCCCGCAAAGCCGATGCGGCTCCCGCCGTCGAAGCTGCCGAGGTGACCGAGGGGCCTGCTCCGGCACCGGAAGAGCCTATGGCAGAGGCAGAGGCTCCCGCCGAGGAGAAGCCCGCGCGCAAGCGTCGCACTCGCAAGGCCGCGGCGCCCGCCGCCGAGGCCGAGACGGCGGCTGATATGCCCGCCGAGACCGTGGCTGCCGCCCCTGCGACCCCCGAGGTCGTAGCGCCCACCGGGGACGAACCCTCGGGAACCGATGCAGCGGGCGACGACGCCGAGGGCGGGGACTCGACTGCCCGACGCGGCTGGTGGCAGCGCACCTTCGGGGCCTGATAGCGATAATGACGTCTCCGGCTGAACGAGGGTTTGTCAGCCTGCGTTCAGCCGGAGCCGCTATGACCCTCGTCATGCACAGGCGAACTTCCCGCATCGGACGGCTGGCACGCGGGATGGCGGCGATCGCCACTGTGGCCGCATGCTTCATCGTTCAGACCGCATATGCGCAGTCGGTGCTTCGCGATGCGGAGACCGAGGCGCTACTTCATGACGCCAGCGCGCCGCTGATCGAGGCGGCCGGGCTGGCACCAGCCAATGCCCAGGTACTGGTGATCGGCGATCCGTCGATCAACGCCTTCGTCGCTGGCGGACAGATCGTCTGGATTCACAGTGGCTTGCTGGCGGAGGCGGATAATCTCAACCAGGTGCAGGGCGTCATCGCCCACGAGCTTGGCCATATCGAGGGCGGACACATCATCCGCACGTCGGAAGGCATCAAGGAAGCCACCGGGGTCACGCTCCTGTCGATGGTGCTCGGTGCGGCGGCCATGGCCGCCGGCGGCGGCGAAGCGGGCATGGGCATCATGGCCGCCGGACAGCAGGCCGCGATGGGCAAGTTCCTGGCGTTCAGCCGCACGCAGGAAAGCAGCGCCGACGCGGCCGGTGCGCGCTATCTCGCCAAGGCGGGGATCAGCGGGCGCGGCTCGCTCGAATTTTTCCGCAAGCTCCAGAATCTGGAATTCCGGCTGAACCCCGGTGCGAGTGACAGCTATGGCGGCACGCACCCGCTTTCGACCCAGCGCATCTCGGTACTGACCGACGTGTATGAGGCCGATCCCGCCTGGGACCGGCCCGTCGATCCACGGCTGGAGGCGCGCTTCGAACGCGTGAAGGCCAAGCTGGTAGGCTATGTGTCCGATCCCGCCGTGACGCTGCGCAAATATCCGCCGTCGGACCTCAGCATTCCCGCGCGCTATGCCCGCGCCTATGCCTATCACAAGGGTGCCTATTCCGATCGGGCGCTCGAGGAGGTCGATGCGCTGCTCGCCGGAATGCCTGACGATCCCTATTTTCTGGAGGTGAAGGGCCAGATCCTGCTGGAGTCGGGGCGCCCCGCGCAGGCGCTGGCACCGTTGCGCAAGGCGGTGGCGCAGACCGGCGGCAATCCGCTGATCGCCAGCATGTTCGGCCATGCCCTGGTCGCGACGGAGGACAACAGTCATCTGGCGGAAGCGGAGCGCGTGCTTCGCTCCTCGCTCAGCCGCGACCGCGACAATCCCTTCGCCTGGTTCGTGCTCGGCAATGTCTATGCGCGCCAGGGTGACACGGCGCGCGCCGCGCTCGCCAGCGCCGAGCAGGCGAGCCTGTCGCGGCAATATGGCGAAGCCGCGCGCCATGCGCAGCGGGCGCTCGCGACGCTGAAGCCGGGGACGCCCGACTATCTGCGTGCGCAGGATATCAAGCTTGCCAGCCGCGCCGAGATGGAACGGGCAGCGAGCAAGGGGAAGGGCAAGCGCCCGCGGGACGGCGATTCCGGACCGAATCAGGAGGAACGCAATTGACCAGCCCAACGGGCGCATCGTCGTTGCGCGCTGCGCAGCGCATGGCACGCGCCATCTTCAGTCGCACCGGCCCGCACGGCGGTAGCGCTGCCCGCGTGACACTGGCGGTCGGGGCCGCCGCGCTCGCGATCGGCGGGGCGGCGCTGGCGGGGCAGGCCGATGGCGGCTCTGCGGCAGCATCGGTTCCGACGGACGAGCGGGCTCGGATCGAAGCGGTGGTGCGGGCCTATATCCTCGCCAATCCGGAGATCATCCCCGAGGCGATGGAGCGGCTTCAGGAGAAGCGCGCTGCGGGCGCGGTGACAGATAACCGCGAGGCCATAGAGACGCCTTATGCCGGCGCATGGGAAGGGGCAGCGGACGGCGACGTCGTCCTCGTCGAGTTCTTCGATTATGCCTGCGGCTATTGCCGCGCGTCACTGGCGGATGTCGAGCGGCTGCTCGCGGAGGACAAGCGGCTGAAGGTCGTCTATCGCGAGCTGCCGATCCTGAGCGCGGACAGCGAACGCGCCGCGCGCGTCGGGTTGCTGGCGGCGCGGCAGGGAAAATATCCGGCGTTTCATCGCGCGATGTACGCGGCGGGCAGCGTCGACGCGGCGGCGATCCGCAAGGCTGCGGCCAGCGCCGGCCTCGACAAGACGGCGGTCGACCAGGCGTTGCAGTCGCAGGACCCGGCCCCTGAGCTTGCCGGCAATATCCAGCTCGCGCGCGCGCTCGACGCCCGGGGGACGCCGCTGTTCGTGGTCGGCGATCAGATACTGAACGGCGCGGTCGGCTACGACGCTCTGAAGGCCGCCGTGACGAAGGCGCGGTCTGGCAAGCCGCCTGCCTGATAAGGTAGTTTGCCGAGCGTCGGCTCAGTCTGTGCCCGCCGCCTCGGTCGCTTTGCCCTTGAACCCTTGCGCGACGACATACCATTCGCTCGACCCCTTGCGGCTGGCAGGGGGTTTGGCGTGCTTCACGGTGCGGAAATGCTGCTTGAGCACTTTCAGTAGCGCATCGTCGGTGCCGCCCGCGAACACCTTTGCCACGAAGGCACCGCCGGGCTTCAGTGTCTCGATCGCGAACCACGCCGCCGCCTCGACGAGCGCCATGGTCCGCAGATGGTCGGTCTGCGCATGGCCGACGGTATTGGCCGCCATGTCCGACAGCACCAGATCGGGGGCGGTGCCCAATGCGGCTGCGAGCTGGCCGGGGGCCGCGTCGGCCATGAAATCCATCTGCAGCAGGGTCACGCCTTCCAGCGGGTCGACCGGCAGCAGGTCGATGCCGACCACCGCCGCCGTCGGTGCCCGCTTGCGCGCGACCTGCGCCCAGCCGCCGGGCGCGACACCCAGATCGACGATCGCGCGCACGCCCTTGAGCAGCGCGAACTTGTCGTCGAGCTCGATCAGCTTGTAGGCGGCGCGGCTGCGAAAGCCCTCCATCCGGGCGCGGCGCACATAGGGATCGTTGAGCTGCCGTTCCAGCCAGCGCGTGGATTGCGCGGTGCGTCCGCGCGCGGACCGGACGCGGACACGGCCGCCACCTTCCGAGCGTGTCATCGGTGCGCCGACCGGGGCGTGTCGTGCATAAGGCTGCGCAATATGCCCTCTCTGATTCCCCGGTCCGCGATGCCGAGGCGCTCGGCTGGCCAGATGTCCATGATGGATTCGAGGATCGCGCAGCCGGCCACCACCAGGTCGGCGCGTTCCTGCCCAATGCACGCGACCTGGGCGCGCTCAGCGATGGTCATTCCCGCGAGCCGCTGGCAAATGTCGCGAATGATGCGCGTCGGGACGAGAAGGCCGTCGACGGTCGCGCGGTCGTAGCGCGGCAGGTTGAGGTGGACGCTGGCGAGCGTCGTCACCGTTCCCGAGGTGCCGAGGAGCCGCATCTGCCGCGACGGTGGCAGTCTCAACGCAAAGCCCGCCAGCGCCGCACGGATCGTGTCGCACATCCGTTCATAGGCCGCGATCTGCGCCGACGGGGTCGCTTCCGACGCCCGGCCCATGGCTTCCGAAAGCGACACCACGCCCCATGGCACGCTGAACCAGTCGAGGATGCGCGGAGTCGATGCACCGGTTTCCAGCAGCACCAGTTCGGTCGAGCCACCGCCGATGTCGAAAATGATGGCCGGCGCATCTCCGGCTTCGAGCAGCGAATAGCTCCCCAGGACCGCCAGCCGCGCCTCCTCGCGCGCGGAGATAATGTCGAGCTTGATGCCGGTTTCGCGATAGACGCGATCCGCGAATTCCGCACCGTTGGCCGCACGGCGGCACGCCTCGGTCGCCACCGACCGCGCCAGCCGAACCCGGCGACGGCGCAGCTTGCCTGCACAGACCGATAGCGCCGCGAGCGCCCGGTCCATCGCTGCGTCGCTGATACGACCCGTGGCGGCCATGCCTTCACCCAGCCGAACGATGCGCGAGAAGGCGTCGACCACTTCGAACCCGTCATCACCGGGGCGGGCGATCAGCAGGCGACAGTTGTTGGTACCGAGATCGATCGCGGCATAGTTGCCGCGCTCGGGCGGGCGGGCGGTAGCCCCGCTCAGGGGGTCGACGGACGCCGAAGGCGCAAAGTCCGTCGGCGGAACTGCATCGCCAGGCGCCGGCGACGCCCAGGACAAATCGTCAACCATGGCCACATGCTTCTCGTCAGGCCGCACATCGCACGGGGCGATGCCGGAACTTGGGGGCAAGGCTATGCGGTGCCATGGCATTTGGCAAGCGCACTAACGGTTGGCACCTGCGTTGGTCCCACAAGCGCCTTGACCCGCCGCACGTCCAGCGGCTAAGGGCCAGCGCTCACTGCCCCGTCGTCTAAAGGTAAGACTACGGACTCTGACTCCGTCAATCGAGGTTCGAATCCTCGCGGGGCATCCACGACATCGACCCGCCGGTGCGCCAGGCGGCGTCGTCGAGCACCGGTTCGGTGTCGTCGCGCGCGGTCACCATGAACCGGTCGAGCCCGGTGATGGCGATTCCTCACGAGCCGCGCTTTCGCCTTCCTTGACCGTTGCGCCGAACACCCGCGCTTCGATGCTGTCTGCATCGCCTGCTGCGGTCGCTTGGCAGTGCCCCCGGCTTCGCACGGAACACCGGGGGCGGTCGTCCATTGAACCGGCAGGATAGCAAGCTCGGAGGTGGATGATGCTCGTTCCTACCAACACCCTGGTCCTGGTCGCCGACGGGCGAAAGATGCTGGTGTTCCGTAACACGGGGCTGGCGACGGACATCGACCTCAGCGTCGAATATGGCGAGGAACAGCCCAATCCCGCCGACCGCGATCAGAAGAGCGACCTGCGCGGACGGATGCCGCAGCAGCAGAATCCGGGGCAGTCATCGGTGGGCGAGACCGACTATCACCAGCAGACCGAAGATGATTTCGCGGTCCGCATGGCGGATTGGCTGAACGAGCGAGCGCTGCGCAACGCCCTCGACCCGGTGGTGATCGTCGCCGCGCCCAATACGCTGGAAACGATGCGCCCGCGTCTTCACAAGACGGTGACGGACTGCGTCGTCGCCGAGATCGGCAAGGACATGACCGGCCACACCACCGGCAGCATCGCCCGGATGCTGGTCGACGCCTGATCGGAGCCGCGTCAACCCGCGTCGCGGATGACGTAGCCCGGACCTGCGCTGCCCGTCAGTTCGACGACGGCGGTTCGCCTGAAAATGCCGCCGTCGGGTCCGCGCGCGGTCACGCGGATCGTGATCGGCCGTCCCTCCATCCGGACATTCTCGGCAATGCGGATCGCCTCGCGCTGCCCGGCCAGTTCGCGCACCCGTTCGATATAGGCGGGGGAGTTGGCACCGCCCGGCATCATGACGCCGATGGCGAAAGGAGAAGCGGTGGTGCTGGAGAAGCTGTATTTGCCGCCGAAAATGGTGACATGCGGGGCGATGCGTTCGTAGATCGCCGGAGTCATGCCGCGAATCTGCGACAGTTCCTCGACCGTGCCGAAGCTGCCGTTCGCAATCGCGATACCCCGCTCGCGATAATAGGGTGCCTCGGCGCCGAACGGTTCCTCATCATCATCCGAATCGCGCCAGTCGAGGAAGGAATCGCGCAGGATCAGTATCTGCTCCCCGCGCGCGCCCGCCTGCTCGAACATCCTTTCGAGCCCTTGCTCCTCGATGAAGTTGAGCGGAACCTTGCCGAAGCCGTCCTCCAGCGTGATCAGAAGATCAACATCGCCGAACTGGCGGCGATAGGGGCGTCCGTCGAACGCCCAGCGCTCGGTGCGATCGGAGATGCCGATCCCGTGCGTCGCCATCGCAACGCCCGCGTCTGCCGCCTGCGACAGGCGCGCACGGCTGACCGTCGCCGCGACGTCGACCAGTTCGCTGCGCACGGCGATCGTCGCTTCCAGCGCCACAAAAGCGAAGAACAGCATCGACACGAGCGCGACAAAGGTCGCGTAGCCGCTTTCGCCTTGGGGAAGGGTGCGGCGACCGCCGGCTCCGGGTGCGTTAGGGGACGTCGCCACGCTCGAGCAGCTTGCTGAGCGACTGCAGCTTGGCGCGCAGTTCGTCGGTCACCGCATCGCCGTCCGCCTTGCTGGACACGACGCGCGGACGCAGCAGGATGAGGAGCTCGGTGCGGTTGTCGCGCTCGGTCTTGTCGCTGAACAGGCCGCCGAGGATGGGGATTCGTCCAAGGATCGGCAGCCCGTCATGCCCGCTCGTCTGCTGGCGGCGGATCAGCCCGCCGAGCGCGATGACCTGGCCGTCCTGAACCGCGACCGATGTCGCCACCCGCCGCGTCGAGATGGTGGGGGAGTCGATCTGCGACGTGGTCGTCTCGGTCACGTCGCTCACCTCCTGCGCCACGTCGAGCAGCACGAGGCCGCTGTTGTTCACGCGCGGCGTGATCTTGAGGATGATGCCCGTGTCCTTGTACTCGATCGCGTTGACGATCGGCGCGTCGGGATTCTGGACGCTCACCGCCGACCCGGTCGCGACGGGCACCTGGTCGCCGACCTGAAGCGAGGCGGTCTGGTTGTTGAGGACCATCAGCTTCGGCGCGGAAACGACCTTGATTTTGGTGAGGTTTTCCAGCGCGTTCAGCGTGGCGGTGATCGAGCCAGGCTTGGCGTAGAGCACCGAGAGGCCGGGGAAGCGCTGCGTCGGCACCGACGTTACGCCCTGAGTCAGCGAGGCGGTGACCCGGCCGAGATCCTCGAACAGCCACTGCACGCCATATCGCACCGTATCGTTCAGCGTGACCTCGGCGATGGCGGCTTCGATCAGCACCTGATTGGGCAGGATGTCGAGCTTGCGCAGCGCATCCTCGATCACCGCATAATCCGACGGGGTGGTGAAGACGACGATGGCGTTGTTCGTCTCGTCAGCCGTGATCGTGGCGTCGAGGCCGCCCGAGGCGAGCCGGACCGACGTCGCCTTGCCTCTGGGCGCATCGGTGGTCGCGCCGTTGGTTGAGGGCGGGGCACCATTGCGGCGCGCGGGGGGTGCTGGAGGCGTGGCGGTGTCGTCCCTCGCTTCGCCCGCTTCCTCGCCGTCGCGGTCCGCGCCCTTGCCGAAGGCGTTGACGAGAACGGCGGCCAGATCCACTGCGCGGCCATTCTGGACCGGATAGACGAACAGCCGGGTCTGGTTGTTCTCGCCCTCGCGGTCGAGAATCTCGATCCAGCGGCGCACGTCCTCGATATATTGCTGTTGCTGCGACACGGCGAGGATGCCGTTGATCCGCTCCATCGCGATCAGGCGTACCAGACCCTTGGTCGGCGAGTTGTCCGCGTTCAGCACGCGGTCCAGTTCGGGCACGATGATCGCGCTGGCGGTCCGCTGGGGGACGAACAGCGCGAACGACATGCCGCGCAGCCAGTTGACGTCGAACTTGGTGACGAAGTCGCGCACCGACGCGCGTTGCCCGCTGGTACCCGCGACGACGATGCTGTTGCCGCTGTCGGCGGTCTGGATCACGACATTGGGCAGAACGGGGTCGACGAGGCGCTTGAACTGGGCCGCGCTGATGAAGCGCAGGCTGATCGTCTCGGTCGCGAAGCCGCTTGTCCCGGCGCTGCCCGGCCCAGCCTGGGCCACGGCGGCGCTGACGGGGATGATGGCGTAGATCTTGCCTTGCGGTACGATCGCCAGGTTGGAGGCGCGGAGCGCTTCCTCAAGCAGCGGCAGCACATCGGCGCGGGCCACGGGCCGCTCGGTCGCCAGCGTGACGGTTCCACGGGCATCGGGCGAGACGACATATTGCAGCATCAGAATGTCGCCGAGCACCGCCTTGGCCACGGCATGCACGTCGGCACCGACAAAGTTGAGGCTGACATCGCCAGGGCGGGAGGCGGGCGGTGTCGCGCGCCGTTCGGTGGCCAGTGGCTGAGGTTCCTGACCCGAGAGGATCGTCGCGCGGACCGTCCGGTCATCCTCCGCGACGACCGCCGGCGGGATCGCTGCGGCAGGCTCGGCAGCCGGTGATGGGGACGGCGGAGGCGCAGCCATCGGGCGCTCGCTGGTACAGCCTGCAAGTACCAGACCCGGCAGCAATGTGATGGCAACGAGCTTTTTCATCGCGTGCCCTCCGGCGCGGTCGACTGGCCCACCGTCAGGCTGCGGGTGACCCCGTCGCGCGCCAGCGCCGCGCGGCCGGGCCGCACCGCGACCACCCGCCAACCGAAGGCCGTCCGGCCGACGCGAACGCTTTCGACCGATGCGCCGGACTTGAGGAGGGCGTCGGCTGTGCCGCGTGCAATGGCGGTTCCCACAAGTGTAACCTCTCCGTTCGCCGCCGCTCGTCCCTCGGCAGCGGCGGGCGCGGCCGCCGAGCGGCCGGGCGCGAACAGCGGATGGCGCAACAGGCCGCCCGGTGCCGCAGGAGGTTGCAGGTTTGCCGAGGTCATGGCTTGCCGTGGCGGCGCGACGACGGCGGGCAGCACGACCTCGTCCTGTGCGAACCATTGCGCGCCGAGGCCCGCGCATAGCAGCACGGCGCAGACGGCCGGAGCGGGTTCAACGCGGACCCGCCGCATTTCCGGCGGCGGTAATGTCAATCGGGACTGATACTTCAACGCGCGCATCCAGAGGTGAGAGCTGACCGGTAGAGAAGGCTTCCTGAGCGTTTACGGAGAGACCGAGGACGACCATGCCGGGCCTGGCGGTGAGGATCGTGCGCAGCGCGCCCGACAGGTCAGCCAGCGGCAGCTTCGCGTCGACCTGCAGGCGTATCCATCCCTTGGGTGCGGGAACATCCCGAATGCTTCTGATCGTTCCGCCCCTAAACATGGTTGTGAGACGATCTTTTGACAATTGTGAGGCAGTTTCGTGACTCGCAGCCTTCAGCACATAGACTCCCGCGTCCGCGCTTTGCCGACGACGCTCCCTGTTCCAATACGGTGCGGATGCGAGCAGGCGCTGCTGCCGCGCATAATCGTCGATCAACTGGCGGCGTTCGGCGGCGCGCCGCTCGAAACCGGCAGCCACCGGCGCGACCAGAATGTAATAGAGCGCGGCGAGGACGGCCAGCAGTATGCCCAGCGCGACCAGACGCCGCTCCCTGCGGCTGAGCGCAGTCATGGCTTCACCCGGTCGGCCTGGACCGCGAAGGGCAGGGGGCCTTCATTCTGTTCGGCGAACTCCGCATCGCTGTTTCGCCATCCGGTCAGACCCGGCGTCGAACGCAGAGCGGCCAGCACATCGACATCGGCGCGGCGAAAGCCCTTCATCTCGATACCTTCGTCGTTGAGCGTGAGTTGCTGGACCCAGGCCCCCGCAGGCAGCTTGTCGCTGATCGCGTTAAGCAGCCGAACGGGGTCGCTGTTGCGGCGCAGTTCGGCCAGCGACTGGCGGCGTTTGTTCTCGCGGACGACCAGCGCGCGCTGGCGGTTCACCTGCGCGGCGCGGGCCTCCTCTTCGGCGATCCGGTCCTCCAGCCGCTGGTTGACGGCATGGTCGCGGTAGATCAGCATCCCGACATTGGCGAGGATCAGGCAGGCCACCAGCGACCAGAGCAGCGGCGTCAGCGAGCGCGGGCGCCGCACGGCCCCGGTCTCGATCATCGCGGGCGCGAAGTCGAACCGGGTCCGGCCGTGCAGTTCGACCGCCATGCGGGCGGGGGTACACCCCCATGCCTCCGCCGCCGCCCAGGCCTCGGCCGCCAGCGCGCGGGGAATGACGGCGAGCCGGGCGGTCTGGCGCGGGCCGTCCTCGCCGTCGGTCCGTTCGACATCGAAGGTGACGGTGTCGGCCTTGAATGGCGTCAGCCGGTCGAGGTCGCTCGCCACCAGCCGCCGCGTGTCCTCACGTCCGAGCCGCGGAAGCGGCACGTCGCGCACCAGCAGCCGGTCGGCGGGCAACAGGACGAGCGCGTCGCGCACCCGCCAGCCGGTGAAGGGCGCGGCGACGGGCTTGCCCCGGCGGCGCAGGACCCACTCGCCGCCGTCCTCACGCGCCAGCACGAGCGATGGCTTTGCCACGAGCGCGTCGGCCAGAGCGCGCGGGAGCATGTCGCGAAGCTCCGCGACCCACCAGCGCACGCCTTCGGCCGCCATGCGTCCGATCGTTCCGATGTCGGCGTTGAGGAGCTCGGACGGGTTCATGTGCGCCCCCTGCAGCCGCCGGTGCGCGCGTCGATGAGGCACTGGCGGTCGATCGTCGTCATGGGCCGGACGATCAGGTCGGGCCAGTTGCCCGCCGGCTCGTCGCGCCGCTGCAGCCGGACGCGGATCAGGCGCGGCAACTCGCTGCGTGCCGCCCAGCGGTCGTGCCAGCCGATATCGCCCCGAAAGTTGCGGCCATAATAATCGATCTCCAGCCGCGTGACATCGCGCAGGATCACGTCGCGGCGATATGGTTCGTCAATGTCGTCCGCGAAGGCATCCTTGCGGCCGAGGACGAGGTCGCCCGACCCGGTCAGCCACAGCCGCTGGCTGACGAGCGCGGCGGGCCTGTCGGCATCGGCGGGCGGCGCGATGAAATCAATCTGCGTCGCTTCGCCGGTGAACTCGACCTCGGGCCGGCTGCCGCCGAAGACGACGACGGGGGCCATTTGCGAGAGGCGCGAGCGGAGCAGCGACTGCGCCGCCTGCAGCGTCTCCCCGGCGCGCGCGCGTCCCTCGATCGCCTGTGCGATCGCGCGACCGGAGCCGACACCTTCCATCACCAGCATGCTGAACAGCCCGAGCACCAGCAGGCTGACGAGTGCCTCGACCAGGGTGAAGCCGTTGCGCGGCGTGCGATGCGTCATGCCGTCGGCCCCAGGATCACGCTACGCAGGATGATCGTCGCCCGGTCCGACTGCGGCGGAGCGACACGGACCGTGACATTCAGCAGGCGGCCGGCGCTGCTCGTCGCGGCGGGCAGGGGGGCGATGTCCACCTGCCAGGCGAGGTCGGACGACAGGCCCCGCGTCCGCCCCGGCTCCGCCGGGATGACCGAGCCGACGGCGGCGATCTGCGATTCCGCCACCATCAGCGCGCGCCGCTTGGCCTCGGCGGCGCGCGACTGAAGCGCGCTTTGCCCCACTGCCTGATACACCGCGCCGAGGATGATCGCGACGACGGCGAGGGCCACCAGCACCTCGATCAGGATCGAGCCGCGTTCGGCGTCGTTCGGGGTCATCGCGCGTCGGCCGTCTGGGCGATGGCTGTCCGGGCGAGGCCCGTCACCGGGTCGACGGTCAGCACGCCGCGAAGGCCGGCACCGGTAATCTGAACCCGTGCGCCATTGGCCGTCCCGTCGGCGAAATAGCGGATCGGGCCGCCGGACACCGCCAGTCCGCGCGGCAGGGCGACATCGTCGGCACCCACACGATAGGAGGCGCTGTCACGGGCAGGGACGATCGCGGTCGGCTCGTTGAGCCGCACGGCGCGTGCGCGCGCCATTCGCGCCTGCGCGCCCAGACCCGAGAGCGACTGGTGAAACGCCATGCGCTCGACGATGCGGGGGGTGCCGGAAAAGGCCACAGAGCCGATCAGCGCCAGGATCGCCAGCACGACCAGCATCTCGATGAGCGTAACACCCGCCTCACTTCCAGTTGCCGACATCCCTGGCATCCTGGCTGCCGCCCTCGACCTTGTCGGCACCGAGCGTGTAAACGTCGATTTCCCCGCCGCGCTGGCCGGGGATGCGGTATTTATAGGGCACGCTCCAAGGATCGATCAGGCCCGACGGGTCCGAAAGATAGGGGCCGTTCCACAGCTCGGCCTCGCCGGCGGGCCTGACCAGCGCCTCCAGCCCTTCCTGCTCGGTGGGATAGGAGCCGACGTCGAGGCGATAATGGTTGAGCGCGGTCACGATGTTGTCGATCTGCACCTTCGCGGTCTGGCTGCGCGAGCTGCCGACATATTTCATCACCTGCGGGCCGACGATGGCCGCGAGAAAGCCCATGATCGCCAGCACGACCAGAAGTTCGAGGAGAGTGAAGCCCGACTGGCGGGCCGATGAGGCAGGAAGACGGATCATGATGCGATGGCCAGTTCGTTGAAGCTCAGAATTGCGGACATGATAGAAGCGATTACGGTCGCGACGATGACACCCATCAGCACGGTGATAGCAGGGGTCAGGATGCCGATGAAGCGCCCCAGCCGTTCGCCGACATCGCGGTCGAGCATGTCGGCGAGACGGTCCAGCATGGGGCCGAGCCGGGCCGTCTCCTCCCCGGTGCGGAGAAAACTGATCGCGACTTTCGGCAGCACGCCGGTCGCGGCCAACGGGCCGCTCAGCCCGCCGCCCTCGTTCAACCCCTTTGCGACGCGGGCAATCGCGTCGGCCATATGCCGGTTGCCGATGGTCCGCTGCGCGATCTGAAGGCCGATCGGAAGCGGTACACCGCCGTCGATCAGGCTGCCGAGCACGCGGGCAAAGCGCGCGGTTTCGGCGTAGCGGACGATCGAGCCGACCTGCGGGAGCGTGAGGACAAAGCGGTCCCATCCCGGCCGGTTCCTTGGGTGGCGCAGCCAGCGCGCGGCAAGGACGCCGCCGCCGATGACGAGGCCCAGCAGCAGCAGTCCCTGATCGCGCAGCCCGTTGCTCGCCGCCAGCACGACCCGCGTCGTCGAGGGCAATTCGGCGGTATTGTCGCGAAACAGGCCCTCGAACTGGGGGACCACCCACAGCAGCATCGCCAGTATGACGCCGGTTGCAATGACGAGCAGCATGACCGGATAGATGGAGGCCGACGCGACGGTGCGGCGCAACGCCTCGCCCCGTTCCAGCCCGTCGGCGAGCCGCGTCAGCGCGTGGCCCAGTGCCCCGTTCGCTTCGCCCGCCTCGGCCATCGCGGCCGCCATCGGGGGGAAGCTGCCCGGTGATTCGAGCATCGCGCGGGACAGCGGCAGCCCTTGCTTGACGCGTTCGTGGAGCATTGCGAATACCCGCCTGTCCCTGGCATCGGGGATATTGTCGACGCACACCGCCAGCGCACGGTCGAGCGGCAGCCCGGCGTCGAGGAGCGTCGCGAGTTCGGAGATTGCGCGTGCCACCGCCGCGCGCGACGCCGCCTTCGCCGGAGCGGCGCGCGCGCTGGCAGCGCCCACCTGGATCGGCGACAGCGCCCGCGCGCGCAGCTTCTCGCGCGCATCGGCCTCGCTGCCCGCTTCGAGCGTGCCGCTTTCCAGAAGGCCCGCCCGCGTCGCGGCGCGATACTGGAACGTCGCCATGGCTAGCCTTCCCTGATCACGCGCAGCACTTCCTCGGGGGTGGTCAGGCCCGCCGCTGCCTTCATCAGCCCGTCGACCGCCATCGACCGCATGCCCGCCGCGCGCGCTGCCGCCTCGATCTCGCGCGCTTCCGCACGTTCGAGCGCGAGCCGCGCAATGGTGTCGTCGACGACGATCAGCTCCAGAAGCGCGATGCGGCCGCGATAGCCCGAGCCGCCGCATTCGGTGCAGCCGACCGCATGATAAAGCTGGCGGATGCCGAGCCGATGCGCCTCCGCGCCCGCCACTTCCTCCAGCACTTCGTCCGGGGGTTCATAGGACGTGCGGCAGGACGGACAGAGCAGCCGGACCAGCCGCTGGGCCAGAACGGCGTTGACCGTCGAGGTGATCAGGAACGGTTCGACGCCCATGTCGAGCAGGCGGGTGACCGCGCTGGCGGCCGTGTTGGTATGGAGCGTCGAGAGGATGAGGTGGCCGGTAAGCGCCGCCTGCACCGCGACCTGCGCTGTCTCAAGGTCGCGGATCTCGCCCACCATGATGACGTCGGGGTCCTGGCGAAGGAACGACCGCAGCGCAGCCGCGAAGTCCAGGCCGATCGCCGGCGCGATCTGCGTCTGGCAGACGCCGGGCAGCCGGTACTCGATGGGGTCCTCGACCGTCAGCAGCTTGCGTTCGGTGGTGTTGAGTTCGGAGAGCGCCGTATAAAGAGTCGTCGTCTTGCCGCTGCCGGTCGGCCCGGTCACCAGCATGATGCCGTGCGGACTGGCGAGCGCATGGCGCAGCCGCGCGGTCAGCTCGTCATCGAAGCCCAGCGCGTCGAAGCTCAGCTTGAGATGCGACCGGTCGAGCAGGCGCATCACGACCGACTCGCCGTTGATCGTGGGCGAGGTGGCGACGCGCAGGTCGATGTCCTGGCCCCGGACGGTGAAGCGCATCCGCCCGTCCTGCGGCAGGCGCCGTTCGGCGATGTTGAGATTGGCCATGATCTTGATGCGCGAGACGAGCGAGGCCTTCATGGCGCCGGGCAGCGGGTCGAGTTCGCGCAGTACGCCGTCGATGCGGAGCCGCGCCACGACCGAATCCTCGGTCGGTTCCAGATGGATGTCCGACGCCCGCGTTTCGACGGCGCGGGTGATCAGCCGGTTGACGGCGCGGATCGCGGGCGCGTCCGACGCCAGGTCCTTGAGCCGGTCGAGATCGGCGTCGTCCGCCTCGTCGTCGCCGTCGGTCGCGCTCTCCGCCTGCACACCGTAGCAGCGGTCGATGGCCGCTTCGATGTCGGTCGCGGTGGCGACGACGGGCTGGGCGGTCGCACCGATCGCCATCTCCACCGCCGCGCGGGAATCCCCGTCGAGCGGATCGGCCATGGCCAGCGCCAGCGTGCCGTCGCCGCGGCGGAAGGGCAGCAGCCGTGCCTCGCGGAGATAGCGCGGTGACAGATCCGCGAGGTCGAGCGCCTGCGTGGGCAGGGAGTCGCGCGCCGCGATCGGAAGTGCGGTGGCATGTGCAAGCGCCTCTGCCAGCTTCTGTTCGGAGAGCATGCCCAGGCGGGTGAGGATCGCATCGATCCGCTCCCCGGTTTCGTCGCGCACCGTGCGTGCGCGAGCGAGAGTCTCGGCCGGGATGAGCCCCGCCGATTCGACAATGCGCAACAGCGCCTCGTCGGACGTACCGGGCGCAGCGAGAGTAGCCGAGTCAGAGGGGGCGGCGCGCATGGCATTCAACCGACCGGGCAGGAGAGGATGACGGAAAATATGCCCACGCGCCAGCATGAAACGCTTCGTTTCGGGACAGAAATGGCTTGTCACCGATCAAGGCATTGTTGAATAAAGGAATTTTTTTCATCGTGCCCCGATCTTCGCTCAGGAAATTTTCATCGCGGATTAAGCTTTGAAACACTGTCGTCATCAAACTGCCACCCAGCGCCTCTAGGTCTCACGTGCCCGATACAGGGGAGTCGCGGTCCAGGAGGAAGAAGTAGGCATACACTGCTAGGTCCGGGGCTACGTTCAAAGAACCGTAGTTCCTGCTTATCACTCTGTCTATCAACAAAAATCCGCTCGATGGCAGTAGCTGTCGGGATGATGTTTGTTGTCTTTATCGGCTTTTCTCGGGTTCGTGCTTCAGCACTGCTTGGCCCGCGACGCGATGTCTTACGTCCATTCATTAACGGGAGTTATTCCATGAAGATCAAGTTCAATCTGCTGGCGGCTTCGGCGATCATCGCCAGCACCGTCGTCGCGACGCCGAGCTTTGCTCAGACGTCGACCGCGTGGGGCAACGGCGCCTCGCTTCCCGCCCCCTATGTCCGTGCGGCCTTCGACTGCTTCGGCGTCAAGAAGGACCTGATCACGAAGAACACCGTCGTCGCCGACGCGCCGATCGCGACCACGATCAACGACTTCAACTATGTATCGACAACTAACCCGGCCGACGATTTCGACTGCGCCGTCGATATCATCGCACCAAACTCTTTGTTGAGCTATGTCTCGACCGGTTCGGGCGACGGCATCCGGGGTTTCTTCACCCATAGCCCGACCTTTGCGAGCGACATTGACGCAGTGACCCCCGGAGTTCAGCTTGGAACGGTTCACAGCTTCAGCGTCTCTGAGACCTCGCTGGGTTCGAGTGACGTTGGTATCTATATCAACGGCGGCACGATCCAGGGCCAGTCGATTAAGGGTGTGAATAACCCCGGCGGCGTGTGGGACAACCCCAACGATCTCGCCGGTCCGATGATCCAGATCCCGCTGCTGATCGCGCCGGTTGCCATTTCATATGACCCGGTCTACAAGAAAATTCGGAACGCGGATGGTTCGATTACCGAACGTAAGCTACGCATAGCGAAGCCGGTTAGCGCGCTCGACCCGACCACGGGCAACTCGATCGTCGTCGGCGGCCTGCGTCTTGACCAGGACGTGATGTGCAAGATCTTCAATGGCCAGATCACTAACTGGAACGATCCGGCTCTGAAGGTGCTGAACAGCAACTTTAAGTTGCAGGACCCAGCCGACTCTGGTTCGTTTAGCGTCCCGCTTCAGATCGTGGGCCGTTCGGACAGCTCGGGCACGACCTCGCTGTTCACACGTCACCTTGCCGCCGTTTGCGGCAGCCTCGTCGGGAATCAATACAACGACTCGACCTCGACGCTTCCCGCCGCTCTGCGTAGTGGCGCGGTCTACAATCCTTCCAACCCGAACACCCCGGTCGCTGGTGAAGCGCTCGGCAAGTTCACGACCGCTCCAGGCAACGAAGGGGTCGCTCAGTATGTCGACTTCACGCAGGATCCCGGCCCGAACGCTGGCGACACGCTCGTCCAGGGTCGCATGGGCTACAACGGTCCCGACTTCCTTCTGCCCGCCGTTCTGTCGACACAGGCCAACACCTATGAACTTCACGCTGCCGCTCTCGCAGTCAATATCGGCAACGGTGTGAAGTTCCGCATGCCTACTGCGGCGAACGCGTTTAACGCCTTTGCTGCGATCCTGCCGCCGCAGAGCGACGCTGCCGGTAACTATGTAGCCGGCAATATCGCCAACGGTCTGCGCAGCGATCCGGCTGCCTGGGTCCAGGGTGCGAGCAAGCTGGTTCCGCTCGCGAACCCGGCGGCGGTTGCGACCACCGACCTGATTTACCCGATCGTCGGCACGTCAAACCTGCTGACCTACACCTGCTACAAGTCTAACTCCCAGCGTGTTCCGTTGGCGGATTTCGTATACAACTACAACCAACTGAAGCTGTACACGGATACGAAGACCGGCATCATCGCGTCCTCGGGTCTCTCGCCGCTGCCTAAGGCATGGCGCACTGCGATCAAGCGGACCTTCTACAATAATGCTGACGGTCTCAACCTGCAGATGGGTACTGTTGGTAAGTTTGGTGTTTCGCCTGTTTGCGCCGGCAAAGTCGGTGCGTAACCGCATCTGACGGTTTGATACTTAAAGGACGGGTCCGGTTATTATGCCGGGCCCGTTTTTTTTGGATGGCCTTCCTAATAGTGTCCCACTTTCACTTCTGTGCGCTTGCCGCGACATTCTGTCTCGCCCTTGTGGGCGCGCCGGGCAGCAGCGCCGCGCTCACCGAGCCGACATGGCTCGACGTGCGGGCGACCGGCGATTTGGGGTGCCTGGCCGCCGCGATCTATTATGAGGCCGGCACCGAGCCGCGCGCGGGGCAGGAGGCGGTCGCTCAGGTGGTGCTCAACCGCGTCGCTGACCCGCGCTATCCCGACACCATCTGCGGCGTGGTGTTCCAGGGATCGACGCGCCGCACCGGCTGCCAGTTCACCTTCACTTGCAATGGCGCACTGGCGCGGCGGCCGGAGCCAGGCCGCTGGCTGGGTGCCCGCGCCGTGGCGGAGGATGCGCTCGGCCGCAGGCTGCGGGACCATGTCGGCGGAGCGACTCATTATCACGCTGACTATGTGTCCCCGGTCTGGGGCAGGGCATTGACGCGTGTCGGCAAGATTGGCCGACACATTTTCTACAGGGGACCTGCGCGCCCGACGTCTGGGGATGGCGCGAGTGCTCCGGCGTCCGCCGCGCCCGCCGCAGCCTCGGTTGAGCCGGAGTTCACGCTCTGGGGGCTGAGCGTCGCAGCGCTGCGGTGATAGACCCTGACGGTTTCAGGCGGCATCGGCCTGAACCGCGAAATATTGTCCACCAGAGACGGATGACATTAGATTGACGCGTATCCAGAGTTTCTGAGGTAGTTTGCGCACTCGGCGGCAGGGAAGTTATCGAGCAAGCTGCCGATGCGCCGCCATCTGTTTTCTTGAGTTCGTTCAGCGGCCTTTCGCAGGAGATGCTTGAGCTTGGCAAAGACCTGTTCGATCGGGTTGAGATCAGGACTGTAGGGCGGAAGGAACAGAAGCCCTGCGCCTCTGGCCCGGGTCGCGGCCTGACAATGGGCGTTTTGTGGCGGGACAGATGGTCGAGAATGACGATGTCGCTTTGCCCCAGCGTCGGGCAGAGTTGCTCCTCGACGCGCTGGGTAAAGCTTGCGCCATTGATTGGCTGATTGAACACGAACGGCGCGTCGATTCCGTCGCAGCGCAGGGTAGCAATGAAGGTCATCGTCTTCCAGTGGCCATAAGGCACCTTGGCTTTGAGCCGCTGGCCGATCGGTGCTCCACCCCGCAGCGGCACCATGTTGGTCTTGGCCCAAGTTTCGACTGACCTGCCACGGGATTTTCATCCAGCTCTGATTGGAGCCGCGGCGGTTGTGGTTATGCCCTCCGGCGCCTTGTTTGCAATGGGGTCAGGCATGCCTGACCCCATTGCAAAAATCGTGTCCGGGTAGCTGGCCGGGGTCTGGTATCCGATCGAGGAGTGCGGGCGGCAGGTGTTGTAATCCTCCGCCCACTCCCGGATCACGGCACGGGCATGGTCGAGGCCGTGGAACAGCGTCTCGTTCAATAGCTCGTCCCGCATCCGCCCATTGAAGGATTCCACATAGCCGTTCTGCATCGGCTTGCCGGGCGCGATGTAATGCCGCTCGATCTCGTGATCCTTGCACTATGCCAGGATCGCGTTCGCCGTGAACTCGGTGCCTTTGTCACTGACGATCAGCCCCGGCTTGCCGCGCCTTGCGATGATGTCGGTCAGCTCGCGCGCTACTCGGCGGCCCGAGATCGACGTGTCGGGGATCGCGGCGAGACATTCCCTGGTCACGTCGTCGACGATGTTGAGCACGCGGAACCGCCGGCCGCAGGCGAACTGGTCGTGGACGAAGTCCAGGCTCCAGCGCGCATTGGGCCGCTCTTCCACAAGGATCGGAGCCCGTGTGCCAACCGCCCTGCGCCGTGCCCGACGCTTGCGAACGCCAAGACCTTCCTCTCGATAGAGCCGGTAGATACGGTTGATGCCCGAAGGCTCTCCTTCCCGCCGCAGCAGGATGTGCAGCCGGCGATAACCGAACCGGCGGCGCTCGTTGGCAAGCTCGCGCAGGCGGGCGCGCAACTCCATCTCCGGCCACCGCCGGGACTGGTAGCGAACGCTCTTGCGATCAGCATCTATCACACGGCACGCCCGCCGCTCGCTCATCCCGTGATGATCCCGGAGATGAGCAACCGCTTCCCGATGTGCGACGGGCGTCACCATTTTTTTGTGAGAAGGTCCTTCAGCGCCGCGTTGTCCAGCATGGCATCCGCCAGAAGGCGCTTCAGCTTCGCGTTCTCGTCCTCAAGCGAACGCAGCCGCTTCGCCTCCTACCCTTCCAAGCCGCCATACTTGGCCTTCCAGTTGTAGATCGTCGCCTCGGATATCCCGTGCCGCCGGGCCAGGTCGCCGGTCTTCGCGCCGGCCTCCGCCTCCTTCAACACGCCGATGATCTGCTCTTCCATAAACCTCTTGCGCTTCATCTCGTCCGTCCTCGTGAGGGCCGGACTCTAATCGCAACTGGAGGAAATTACCCGTGGCAGGTCAGCCCCTGGCCGATTCGGGGTTTGGCGTCCTGCCCGCAAAGTGAGCAAGCAGTCGCAAAATCCGCTTGCGCCTTTCGGGCTTCATCATCTGATTGAAAAAGAAAGCGGTCGAACGCGATGCAACACGGGCTATCTCCGGTAGATCAGAGATGTCGGGACGATGTTTTCCCTCGATGAAGCCTCTAATCTTCAGTTCCTTCCCGATCATGCGCTCGCACAACCAAAGCTCGCTCCCGGTAACGCGCCGCTCCCTGCGGCTGCTCTCGAAAGACGAATTCCTACCAAAATTGCGCAGATTAATGTTAGGGAAAGAGACGTTCAAAAACACTCCAATGCGGCTCAACTCGTCGAAGGTAGTCGCGACGATATCCTCGTATCGTACGAACAGTATCTGGCCGGGCCTTACATCGTGCCACCGACTAAAGTTTTCTGAGGCCGTCCGCCACGCAAGCCCGATAGCGATAGGGTTGTAGCGGGCCGCATCATGGTGCCGCCCCGACACATTCTTGTAAGACCGCAGCACTGCTGCTGGATCGCGCAGCTGAAAGATGACCTGAAGGTCAGGAAACGCGTCGAACAGCCGGCCGAGGTGCAGATGATCCTGCGGCGTGTTGTACCCCCAGCGCGTGCAGCCCGCCAGCGTTGCCCCCAAAGACATCATGATAGCCAGAACGTCGGACCAGCGGGAGCCGTCCGGGAACGGAGCCGTAACGCGTGCGCGAAGCACTTCGACCTGTGTGGCGTCAAGGTCGATGGATTGTGACAGCGTCTTACCGACTTCCTGAGTAGCGCGGGTCTCAATTTTGTCGAAAATCCACTGAGCGACCTGGCGCATCTGCTTAGGTGACAGTTCACCCCAAAGATCGGAAGCGTCGATCTTTTGTAGAACGTAAAAGTCGTTGATTACAAACAACCCCACGTTCTCATTCAGAATGCGCGTAATCAATGTCGATCCACTTCTAGGTTGTCCTACGACAACCACTGGTTTCGGCAGAGTTACGGCCTTTGCAATGTCGGTCATCCCGCAATAGCTCCAGTACGGTACTGATTCGGCGGCGTGGCAGTATCGCCTGCCATCAGCGTCAGATACTCATCGGCGATCCGATTGGACACGATGTCCGATTCCCACGTCTTCCAAGCCAAATCCCTGTTGTGGGCACCTACCGCTCGGCTACGTGCCGTATCCTCAAGATACGGCGCGATGGCTGCCGAAAGGCTGTCAGCATCGGTCGCGTGAAGGATCGTCCCGTTAACCTCGTCCTGCACGATGCTGGGGATGCCGCCAACCGGCGTGGTGATAATGACCTCGCCTGCTGCCATCGCTTCCAGAATGGCATTGGGCATTCCTTCTGGATGCTCAGTCGGCAGGAGAAATAGTGCAGACTCCGCTAGCAACTGCATCTTGTCTGTGCCCCCGATATGCCCGGTGAACGTGACACGGTCAGAAATCCCCAGTTGTTCCGCCATCCGTTCAAGAGTCGGCCGTTCGGGTCCGTCGCCGGCCATAATAAGCCGCAGGTCAGGATAATCGCGACTCAGCTTTGCTGTGGCGTTGAGCACGGAATCACCGCGCTTCGCGGGGATGAACCGGGACAGGAACAACATTTGCCTGTCCTTACGTAAGGGATTTCTGGCAAGCACGGGGGACAGCGTCTCGCCCTCGAACATCGTAGTCATAAGCCGGATCGGCACGTCTCCTGAGCCAAGTTCCAGCAATGCATTGCGAAAACTCTCAGCCAGAACTAAGATACGACTCGACCTTCTTTGCGTCACAGCAAATACGGCCCGTGCAAAGCGGCTTGATCTAAGTCGATCGACTGCCGACCAGTCCCACCCTCGGTAAAAGATGATGATCTTCGTTCGCGGACTGAAAAGGCGGGAAAGCCACACAAAAACCAGTTCACGCGGCATGGATGAAAAATCTAGAGACGGGTTGATGTGGAGGATATCATATGGCCTACGGCGGATCACCGCTACAAATCGAACATAGTCGCTAAGGATACGGAAAATCGCTTGAATGCGCCCTTTTTCATCTTTCCGGCGACCATTAACGAAGCGCGTTGACACCACCCTGCCGCGGATTCGTCGACGCATGATGCGAAGGAAATTGTTAACGCCACCAGTGACCGACAGGTCATGAGCGATAATCAGGACATGAGGTCCAGCTGTGTTAATCTTGCTGTTCATCATTTCCTACAGCGCGAAGCAATTTTTTCAGCGATGCGTTTAGAACAGCCAGTATATTGCGGCAACACTATTTTGCATCCGCTCTAGGTGGCGAGTGACCCGCCACGGGATTTCTGATTTGAGCCGCGGCGACTGTTGAGCTGTACCCGTTTCTGGACCGCCCTGCTGGCAGGTTTCCAGTGTTCTGACATCACGGCGGGTCTTGTGCCGTTGATGCTAGGATGAGCGATATCGGCGGTTTATTGCTGATCGCGCTTTGCGGTCGTACTTCGTTGTAGTCTCTACGCCAAGCCTCGCATTTTCGGGCCGGGTAGTGTCAGTAATTTTGTGCGCGGGGCCTGCTACCGACATCAGATTACGAACCTTTCGTCGAAGATCACGGCGAACTGGGTTTTTGCCTCTGACCACTCGCGCGGTGGCCGTTTCCATTCCTCGGCCGCCTTGTTGAGCACGAGGTACAGCAGCTTCATTGCGGCATCGTCTCCCGCCCGGGAAGTGCCCTCGGGTCCGAAGCGCCCGGCGCAGCTTCGAGTTAAGAGCCTTGATGGCATTGCTGGTGCAGATGATCCGGCGCACGCCTTCGGGAAAGGCGAAGAACGGGATGACCTGGTCCCAATGCCGCCGCCAGCTCTGGGCGATGGCGGGGTGCCGCCTGACCCAGTCGCCCGCCTCGAACGCATCGAGCGCCGCCAAGCCAGCCTCCGCGGTCTTTCCACGAGGCGAAGCCCTCAAGTCGCAGCAGGATGTGCAGCCGACGATAGCCGAACGCTCTGCTGAGTTTGTCGAAGGGCGGCGGCGTTCAGCCGCCAACACTTTCAGCTTGGAGCGAAGCTCCTCATCATCTCCCGGTGTCGACCGATAGCGATACACGCGCGGATCAATGCCAACCAGGTCACAGTCCCTCAGCATGAGCGAAGCGCCAGACCTTAACATAATCGACCTTCACTCCCCGCTCTGCCAGCTCGGCGACAAGGTCGTGCAAGGTGACGTCGCGCTTGGTTCGCTC
The DNA here is from genome assembly GCA_964532255.1 of uncultured Sphingobium sp. Taxonomy (GTDB): domain Bacteria; phylum Pseudomonadota; class Alphaproteobacteria; order Sphingomonadales; family Sphingomonadaceae; genus Sphingobium. Next base: position 24,509 of record CAZHGR010000002.1, on the reverse strand, counting down.
CAGCAACCAAGCCCTCAGATCGCCAGTCAGCAGGCGAGGCTTGTAGCCGCCTATCCTGTCCGGCGCCACGCTGCCCGTCTGGCGGTGCCGACGAGCCCATTTGATCGCGCTGCTCACCGATACGCCAAACCGCCCAGCAGCCGCACGGGCCGAAATCCCGTCACGCTCAAGAAATCCTACCAGCCGCTCACGCAAATCCATCGCAATGGGTCTGACCATGCCGTGCTGGCCTCCAATCCCAACAATCAGCTTGAATCAGAAAAAATCCCCCAAAGGAAATCCCCTTCGAATCAATCTAATGTCATCCCGCTCTAACCGTTTCGTCACCCCGGACCTGATCCGAGTCCAGACCCCCGCGACCGCATGCGCCCCTGGATTCCCGCTTTCGCGGGAATGACGCAACGAGTCGATGTCAATCCCACGGAACTGTACGCAGACCGGTCTGGGGCTTTGCGCCCCCGCGACCGGCGTCAGTTGCACGAGCCGGACGAACCGCCCTGTGCGCAGCGGTCAGCCGACGCATCATAGCCTTCCACTTCGACGTCTATGTCCGACAGCGGCGCTTCGCGGTCGCCGGCGCGGGTGTTCGCCGCTGCCGCCTGCTGCGCGGCGTTCGCGGCCGCGCTGCCCGCTGCCGCCGTCCCGGTGTCGATTCCCGCAGCAACCACCACGCCAGACGTCTCGCCACCGACGGAGAAGTTCTCTGAGTTGGCGACCGCCTGCGCGGCGACGAACAGATTGCCCGCCACGCGCACGCCCGCGTCGCCCGCGTCGACCGTGCCGCGCGGCGCGATCAGGAACACGTCGGGCGCCTTTGCCCCCGCGCTCGGCAGGAAGGCCGCGATACCTGCGCCCGACACGCCCCCGACCGCGTCGACGGTGAAATTGCCGTCGCTGTCGATGCGGAAGGTAACAGGCGGGAAGTTGGACGAGGTCTTCGGTCCCTGGCCCGCGTTGAGGTCGCCGTTGGACGAGAACAGCGTGATGTTGCCGCCCCCCTGCGAGAACAGGCGGCTCTGGTTGAGCAGCAGGTCGCCGTCGGTGAAGGAGCGGATCGCTCCCCCGCGCAGCGTCAATATGCCTTCGAGGCCCGTCGGAATGGCGCTGATCGCTGCCGGCAGGATGATGTCGCCGGAGGCGTTGACACGACCCTGGAAGAAGCGACCGCCGTCATAGGTCCGGCGCGCCGCCTGTTCGGATGTCCGCACCGTCGAACCCGCAATGATCCGGCCGCCCGGCCCCAGGATGGTGAGGTCACCCCCGCGCGCGGTCTGCAGCGTCGCGAGGCGAAGGTCGAGATTGCCGGTTTCCTTCGTCTCCGAAGCGCCGGCCTCGCCGCCGTCGAGCGAATTGGCGGTATAGCCCAGTTCCGGTGGGAACAGCGTGTTCACCGCCCGATAGGCGCGGCTGTAACGCTCGAACGACGGGCTCGACGGGACCGACGTCTGCTCCAGTTCGTTGAAGTAGAGCGTGTCGACGAGGAAGGACCGCTGGCGCAGCGGCGACAGGCCGGCGAACACCGCATAGGCCTGCTCATAGGTCGGCGTGGCGTTGCCGACGGCGGCGCTGAGCTCGGCCGGCGCATTGGCGAGGAGCCAGGCGCGAAGCAACGGTTCGTAGACCGGGCGCGTGCGGTCGAAGATCCGGTTGCCGTCCGGATCCAGCGTGAAGGCGAACAGCGCATCGTCGAGCGAGCCGATATTGGCGGGGTTGAGATAGGTCTCGCGCAGCGCGTCATATTTGGCACCGTTGCCGATACCGAACGCCACCGACAGGCTGGCACCCGTCTCGCCCAGATGCGGGTTGCGCTCATTGCCCACGGTCAGCACGCCGCCGCCGAAAGTGATCGTGCCGCGATCCTGTGTTGTGCTGCCCACCGCCTGGAAGGCGTTCGCCGTGGCCGAGTTGAGGAACGGCCCCAGATCGCGACCGGCCTCCAGATAGAAGCGGCCCGGCCCGCCGAGGATGAACAGATTGCCCTGAAGCGCGCCCTGTTCGGTACCCAGTGTGCGATTTATGTCGAGGACCGGTCGCACGAGGCTTGTGGTCGCGGTGATATCGCGTCCGGCGGTGATCCGGGTGATGTCGCTCGCGGCCAGATTCTGGCCGAAGAACACCATGTCTACGATGTCGCGCCCGGCGGTGATCCGGCTTTGTTTGGGCAGGTCGACGATCAGCCGGTTGATGTCCAGACCGGCATAGATCCGCGCGGGATCGCTGTCGCCCGCATGGGTGATCGCGTCATTGTGCAGCGCCGCCAGCGACGACTGCGAGCTGTCGGGCAGCGCCGCCGGAAAGCCGAAACCGCGCCCGAACCGTACAGCGATTTGATCGGCTGCGAAGTCGGAAAAGGCTCCGGGCAGCAGCCCCGGATCGACATCGAGCATCGACAGCACCGCCGGTGCGATCGTGCGGCCCGCAGCGAGAAGAAGGTCGCCGTCCGCATCGGGGTAGAGCGTCACCAGATCGGCACCGAGGGTTCCCGCACTCGCCAGCGAGACATCGCTGGCGAGCGACGCCATGGCGACGCTTCCCGGCAGCACCGCCACACGGAAGCCGTCGTTCATCGGGAGTGCGGCCTGGGTGGTTTGACCGCTGGTGAGCAGCGTAACTGCGTCATTGGCGAACAGCGAAACTCCGGCGGCCGACGAATAGAAGCCGAGGGGGTTCAGGGCGATGGAGGTGTCGCTTTCACTGGATGCGGCGTTCTGCGCGCCGAGCGCACCGACTCCCTCCACCGTGATCGCGCCGCGCGCGTTGACCGCCACCGTGGCGTCGCTGAGCCGGATTCGCAGCGTTTCGGCGGCCTGCGAGAAGATTGGTGCGCTTTGTCCGGTTCCTCGCAAGCCCGGCAGCAGCATCGTACCGCTGTCGGCTACGCTTCCACCTGCAGTCAGCACCGCGTCGCCCCGCCCGATGTCGAGCAGCCCGCCGAGAATGTCGCCGCCCGCCGCGATGCTGACATCGCCGCCGCTCATCCGCCAGAGCGCCGACGTGCCATCGACCGACAGCGTCGTCAGCGCGCTTGGCGCAGCGACGGTCACATCGCTTACCACACCCCCCGCGCTGATGCGGATGTCGCCGCCGCCAAGCGTGCCGACGCCGGAGTTGAAGAGTTGCGGATTGATCCGGATATTGCTCGTCTGCCCGATCGATCCGTTGACCCAGGCCTGATCGCCGGTGCCGAGGAACGGGGCGAAGCTCGGCGCAAGGCTTGCTTCCTGAAGGACATTGCGCCGCGCCAGCACGTCGGCGCGGGACGTGATCGTGATATCGCCGCCGCCCGAGGCATAAGCGGCGTCAGGGATCAGGACGCCGCGAAGGCGGGCGTTCGTCGAGCCATAAGTGTAGCCGGGTTGGCCATTATACAGTCTCTGCTGGAAGACCTGCGTGTCGAGCTGGTCTGCGGCGAGCGCGAAGCTGTTTCCCGTCAGGCTGTCCGTGATCGTGCGGTTGCCCGTGCCGGCGCGACCGCCCGCCGTATAGACCGCCACACCGCCGACCTGTAAGCCGTTGGCGACCGTGGCCGGTCCGCGCGTTGGCGTGAGATAGGTCGGCGTCTCGCCGTTCCGCAGGTCGATCTTGCCGGTCGCCGCGAGGTCGATGCTCCCCGTGCCCGTCCGGATGAGGTTGGGCACCGTGACCTGCGGCGCGGACGCGCCGCCCGAGGAGTTGGGCCGGATGTCGAGCGGATCGGCGGGGTTCTGGAACGCGGCGACGATCTCGGGCGCCACGCTTTCAAGGAACTCTGTCACCAAGCCGAGGGTGGTGTTGTAGCGGACGATCTGTCGCGGATTGGTTGGGTTGTTCACTACGCCGCCCAGCGTCGTCGTGAACTCGCCGGGATGGTCGGCAAAGAAGGTGGCCGCGCGATCACGCAGGAAATTGTAATAGGGCAACCGGTTCGTCGGTACTCCGTTCACAAAGAGAAATGTTGGGGTCGATCCGCTTAAGCCCAAAGCCAGAAGAGAATCGATTGTACCAAAAATGGTTGGCTGATTGTTTCTGGATATACGCAGCAAGAATTCGTCGTCGAAGGTGTCCTCACCGCTGCCCAGCGCATAGCTGGTGCTGCCCTCGACGGTCAGGCTGCCGCTCGCACCCGCGTCCAGCTTGAGTGGATCGGCATGGTCGATATCCGCACCCGCAACGATACGATAGCTCGCCGACTGGGGTATCTCGCCGCCCGCGAGTGTGGGGAACAGGGCCGCGCTGCCGATCGGGTCGCCCGCGCCGTTGGTGCCCGCTCCCGGAGACCAGGGGCTGTTCACCGCTGCGTTGAAGGGTGCGTAAGTGATCCCCTCCGCTTGTGAACTTTGGGTCGTCGGCGTGCTGATGGACACCGATGTGTTGTTGGTCACGGCGGTATTGACGGCGAAGGTGTACAGCGCCCCGCCGAGGCCCGTTGCGCCGGTCAGGAACGCCGGATCGGTCTGGTCGCGGAAGGTGAAGAAGCCGTCGGTGATCGAACCGTTGATGATGATGTCGTTGGGCGAGCGGAGCGTGACGATGGGCGCTTCGCCGCCGATTCGTCCGCCGACGCGGTACAGCATCCGCGTGTGGTTCTCGAGCAGTTCGCCCTCGCGGCCCGGGGCCACATAATATCTGGTGCTGCTGCCCGGAATCGGGAGCAGCACGCCGGCGGCGATCGCTTGCGCCTCGTTCACCTCGCCCGCGCCGAAGTTCCAGTGCGATGCAAGGCGGATGTCGGCGGTGTGCGCCAGTTCGATGCCGGGCCGCGCGTGGAAACTGTCGAGCGAAGCCAGATTGCCGAGGCGGCCATAGGATGCTGCGATATCGAAGTTCTGGATGAAGTCGATCAGGCCGCCCGGCGCGTTCCCCGAGAAATAGTTGGGCGTATTGCCATCCGGACGGATCGTGATCGTCGCATCGCGGGTGACCGGGTCGAAGGTGACGCCCGAGAAGCCCCCGGCCGCGATATCCTCCAGCCGGACATGGCGGTACGCCTCGACGGTGATGTCGCGCGCGCCGAGGATCGATCCCGCCACGTCGATGTCGACGCCGGCCCCGCCTTCGCCGCTCCTGATGGGTGCGCGCAGCAGCACGGTGCCGCCCTCGTCGCCCTCGACATAGGTATAATATACCTGCTTGTTGCGCGTCTCCGCGATGAGGCGGTCGCCCGGCCGCTCCGCCGAAACGTCGATGACCGCGCCCGCCGCGATGTCGATGCCGATACCGCCCTCGGCGATGCCGATCCTGACATCGCCGCCTTCGGCGCGGCGCGTGTCCTGCGCGGTATAGCCGGTCGCGCGCCCGTTGAGCTTCGCGGTCGAGGCAAGTTCGACTTCACGCGCGCCATAAAGCGCGATCGAGCCGCCGTTGACGCCGGTCGCGTCGATGGTGCCCGCGACGAACACGCCGTCGCCATCGGCGGTGCCGGCGGCATCCAGCCGGACGGTCGCGGCCGCGATCTGCTGGCCCGCCTCGATCGTCAGCGCGCTCAGTCCGGCGCTGATGTCGATCATGTCGCGGAAGCCGGCGGCGCTGCTCCTGATGAAAGCGGGCAGGTCGAAGCTGCCGGCGGTCTCCGCCAGGAACGATCCGCCGCCCTGCGGTGACTGCGCGCGCAACTCCGCGCCCATGCCGAGCGTGCCCTGCGGCGCGAACAGCGTGATCGCGCCTGCCTTGCCGGCGGTGGCCGCGACGTCGAGGATCGAGCCCGCCGCCAGCGCGATGTTCCCGCCCGTCGACTCCAGCCGGATCGCGCCTGCGGGCGCGCTGACCAGCCAGGGGTCCTGCGCATCGCCGAAGCTGCGCGCATAGCCCGGCGCGCCGAGGATCGTTCCCGCCGCGACGTTCAGATCGGCGCTGGCCGTGATACCCAGACGACCCGATGTCGCGCGCAGTTCGGTGCCCGAAATGCTGATGTTCCGTGCGTCGAGCGACAGCGTGGCACCCGGCCGGCCGACGACCTGCGCGGTCGTACCGGCGGCCTTTCCGATGACAATGTCGCCGGTTGTGGTGACGGCCAGAGCCGGAGCGGGGGGTGTCTCGGTCGTGGTCGTCGTGGCTGTGGGCGGCGTGGTCGCCACGTCCCTGTCGACCAGAAATGGCGTCGTCAGGCGCAGCGCCGCCGTGCCGAGATCGAGCGCCATCTGCCCCGAATAGGTCGTGCCGGCGCTGGCGGTGATGACGGCCTCGGCACCGAAGCCGTAGGTCGCGACGTTGCCCGATCCGAACGTCAGCGCGCCGGTGTTGATGGTCAGCGTGCCCGTGCCGCAGGCGGGTGCCGACCCCTGGCCGCAGCCCGCCAGCGTCTCGTCCGATCCGTTGATCGTCAAGCCGGCGGCATTGATCGTGACGGCCGACGACTCCTCGCCGCCAAGTGCGGCGATACCGGCGGAGTCGAGAACGACCTCGCCGAAGCTATAGGTGCCACCGGCAAAGACCAGCGCTTCGCTCGACCGGATGTTCAGGCGGTCGGCGACCGAGAAATTGGCCTGCAATTCGGGCGTGACGACGAACGCGTCTTCGAGCGACTGGCCGTCCTGGAGGAAGGCGATGCTGTTCGCCCCGAGGGCGAGCGAATCCACGCCGCTGGTGGCTTGAGTCAGCCGCGCTTCGGGCGAGACGGAGAGGGAGCCGCTGCTGTCGATCAGCGTTGCGCCCGCCGATCCGCTGCTGGTGAGCGAGGCGGCACCGATGACAACCGACGCATCCGCACCGTTGGTCGTGCCTTCGCGAGTCAGCAGGCGTTCCGCGCCTGCCGCCACGCGGAGCAGGGCACCGCCGGTCGGCGCTTCCTGCGTACCCGTGAACACATAATCGCCCGTCTGTCCGTCGACCAGCGTTCCTGTCGCGAGCAGGGCCGAACCGTCGGCGATGGTGATGCTCGACCCGCTGCCATCGACTGCCAGCAGGATTTCCGAGGCCTTCAGCGGATTGACCGTCGCGCCTTCGGCAGGCCCGTTGGCAACGAGGATGCTGTTCGCCGTGACGTCGAGCGCCGTCGTTCCGTCCGCCCGTTCGGTCCGCGTGCCGCCGATCAGCAGGCTCGCTGCGTTGAGCGTGTTGAGGCTGGCCGTGTCGAGGACGATTGCACCGCTTTCGGGGGCGGCTCCCTCGCGGCTCGCCCGGATTTCGAACGCGCCGCCGCTGATGTCGACCGACCCGCCGCGACCGCCCTGAGCGCTCGACGCCAGCAGGGTTCCGCCGAGATCGAGCGTGGCGAGGGGGCTGATGACAAGCCGACCGGCGTCGGCGGGCAGACGCGGGACGCTCGTTCCCTTGCGTCCGGCCAGCTTGGTGAACGCCTCGCTCCCCGACGTCAGTGTGATGAGCGAATATTTCTCGAACACATCCTGGGTCTGGACCGTGAAGGTCCGGACGGTGGAGCCCTGCCCGCCCGACGCGCTGTCGCCATAATAGCCCGAGACCATCATGCTGCCGTCGCGCAGGCTGAACGAACGATCCGGCACCGAGCCTTCCATGCCGGTCTGCTCGACCACCCGCAAACCACCGGGCAATGTCGCATATTTGGCGGGGAGCAGGGTGTACCAGCCCGCGGCAAGACCCGGTCCGCCACTTAGATAGACGCGGCGGCCGACTCCGCTCGCCTCGTACAGGTCCGAGTAGTCGCCGGAGTAGATCGGATCGTACAGTGCGATGTCGCTGTCGCCGAGCGACGGCACGATCGAGTAGATCTGGCGGCCGTCGGGATATTGGAGGCCGTTGTTCGACGAGAAGGGATCGTTGTTGAAGCGGTCGAGAACGTCGCGCGAACCGCTGGTGCCGGGCACGAACTCGTAAGCGTAGATGTCGCCGCCGCCGCTGGTGTCGATCACCGCGCCTGGCGCGACCGTCACGGCCGCGCCCGCAAGGCCCAGGATCGCCTGCGGTGGGGCGGTCAGCGGATCGCTGCCGGTCGGCGCAAAGAAATATTCGAGCCCGTCGGTCGTGGTACCATAAGGCACCACGCGCCCGCCGAGCGAGACCGACGTGATGCTTCCTTCGCCGAGGCTCAGCGACTGCGTCGCGCGGAGGTTCGCCGAAGGACCGAAGTCGGTCACATCGTTACCGCCGAGCGTCAGACGGCCGAGCGGTACGCGCAGCACGCCGCTCTGGTCGATGGTCGTTGCGCGGACGGTCAGCGCCCCGCCTGCGGACCAGGGCGCGGGCGGTGTCGTATCGGTGCTGCGCGCGAAAGCGATGCTGCCTTCCGCGCCGAGCGAGGCGAGGAGGAAGGTCGAGCCGGTCGTCGGGTAAAGCTGGCGCGACCGGAAGCGCATGTCGCCATAGCCGACCAACTGTCCGACGAGCGAATTGGGGATATTGGCGTTGAGGCCGAAGGTGAGTTCGGTCGGCTGGACGCCGATCAGCCGGATATCGCCTGCGATGTCGAAGGTCAGCGACGCGACGCTCGGCGCGATGAGGCTGGCACCGGCAATGTCGAGGCTGCGGGCGTTGATCGTCACCGTGCCGCTGCTGTCCTGCACTGACCCAGCCGGCACCTCGGGCGACTGGACCACGCTGCGGAAGGCTGCGACGGCGGTGTTGACGACCAGATTGCCGTCGACATCGAGCGTCGGCATATAGCTCGGCGCGAGGTTCGCGCTGAAGCCCGCATTGTCGTCAGGGCGCGACGAGAGATAGAAGGCGCGCGCCAGATCGAGCTGGACATCGCCCCGGCTGCTCAGGCTGCCGAGCGCCTGGAAGCTGTCGAAGCCCGCGCGGGCGATCGTCTCCGCCGACACGAGGTCGGTTGCCGTCTCGTCTGCAGCGGTGGCGACCAGCACGGGACTCAGCCAGTTGAGCGTTCCGTCGCGTGCAGCCGCCGCGCCGCCGCGTGCGTCGATGATCGCACCCGCGACACTGCCGCCCGCGCCGACCGTCAATGTCCCCGCGTCGGACCATTGCGGCGTCGGGACGTAAAGATAATCGGCATCCAGCCGGTCGAACGAGTCCGCAACGCCGGAAAGGGCGATGGTCGCTCCGGTTTCGGTGCGAAGGAGGCGGCCGGGCCGGAACGCTGATGTGCCGCCGGTCGAGAGGAAGGGGCTGCCGAACGTCTGCGTACGGAACAGGCTGTCAGTACTGGCGAGCGCGAAGCTCGTCGTCAGCGCGCCGCCGTCGAGCAGCAAGCCGTCGCGGATCGAACGCACGTCACCGACGTCGCGAACGGGCGCGCGCGGATTCAGGAGGACCGCGCCCGACAGGTCGGTGACGCTTCCTTCGCCGAGCACGATGCCATCGGTGCGGCCCATCGTTCCCAGCAGATAAACAGGCGTATTCTCGGCCACCGCTGCGTTTGTTTCGAGAGTTGTCAACGATCCGGACACCAGGATCCCGCCCGCATTGGGGGCGTTTTCGGCATAGCGTCCGTTGGTATCGACCGAGAAGATCTGGTCGAGGCTCGATACCGCAGCACTGTTCAGACCGTAGGCGAGGGGCAGTACCTCCTGCTGAGTCACGCTGCCGCCGAGCAGGCGGATGGTGCCGTCATTCCTGAGCTTGGGCGCGAGGATCGCAGCGCCCGCGTCACCGGTGATGCTGCCGCCCCCGGCCACCACCAGTTCGGTAAGGCCGCGCAGGTTCAAGGCAACGCCGTCGCGGTCATAGTCGCTGGCCTGGAGACCGGCTGTGAGGATGGTCGAAAGGTCGCCGTCGGTCGCCAGAGCCTGCAGTGCCTGCGTCTGCTCGGGCGTGGTGAAGGGCGCGAAGCGCGCGCGGCTGAGATTGAGCGTCTGGCCCGAACCGACGGTCAGCGTCTGCGTCTTGAGAAGCGCGTTGTAGCCACCGAGACTGTTCGCGAAACGGTTTTCGATCAGCGCGCTGCCATAGCTCGTCAGGTCGAACTGGCCGAAGCCGGTGGTCGAGAAGAAATCGAGCGGGAGAGTCGTGCCGGTCGTCGCGGGATCGGTGCCGAAGGCCAGTGCAGGCGTCGTCAGCGAGAAAGTCCCGCCCGCCGCGAACCCGAATGCTTTGACCGTTCCGACCGGTATCACGATGCGCGCGTTGATTGCACCCGGCGCGAGCAGGCGCTCGGCGTTGCTCGTGATGCGCAGAGTCGAGTCTTCGCCGACTTCCGGCTGAGTGCTCGCGGAGTTGGCGAACTGGAAGTAGAAGGTATCTGCCGAAAGCGAGAGATCGCCGCCGCGTGCCGTCAGGTTCAGCTTGCCCGACACATCCACATGCCCGCCCGCCGAGAGGTCGAGCGTCGCGTCGGGTGCGATCAGGATGCTGCCGCTGATGTCGATGCTTTGCTGGGTCGGCGCGTCCGGGTCGGGGAGCAGCGCGTGCGTAGCGGCGGCGATCTCGATCGATCCGCCGTTCAGCCATGCCGCGGGGGTGATGGAATCGCCCGCGTCGAAATTGTTCACGAAGCGGCCGGACACGTCGATCGTGCCGTTGATCCGCACGTCGTGATCGCCCAGCGCCCGGACGTCGTCGCTGGTCGAAAAGGCTGACCCGGCGGTTGACGCGAAGGTTTCGAGGCGGACCTGGCCCTCGGCGGCCTTGATGGTGCCGTCGATGGTCAGCGCGCGGCCCGCTAGCGCATCGAACACGCCCCCGCCGCCAAGGTCGAGAGTAGCGCTTTCATCGATGGTCAGCGATCCGCTGGTGAGAAGCGAAAGCTGCGACAGGCCGAAGCCGTTGATCCTGTCCGCAGACAGGGTGATGATCTCGCGCGCGTCGAACGCGAAGACCGACTCCGGTGTCCGCTCGGTAATGACGAGGGCGTCGTCCTCGATCGTGATGGTCTGGCCATAATCGCCGGGGGCGAGGCTCTCCGCCAGCGGGCCGCCGGTGATGAGGAAGCTGGCACCGTTGGAGTCCGCGCTCTGGCTGTCGTTGCCCACGGTCTGGATGCGTAGCAGGCCACCGATCGGAAGCTGCGAGGGTGTCGCCTGGATGCGCCGGAAGTCGCCCTGGATGGGCGATGTGGCCGTGCCCGTCGCCGCATCGGCCGCCTGCCGTTCGCCGATATAGGCCTCGGCGTGGATATCGCCCTCGAGCGAAACGCTCGGTGACTTGATCCGCAACGTCCCGGCGTCGCGACCTTCGACGAATTCGGCTACCGTCTCGTCGTTGGACAGCAGCGGGTTGGCGTAGGTCTTGCTGTAGTTCAGCCGCTCGACGGTCTCGGTGAAGCCGCCCGCCGTGCCGACATATTCGACATTGGGATCGGCCGCACCGATATCCACCACTTGGCCGGCGGCGGTAACGAGCCGCGTGGTGCGGATCGACCCTGCGAGATAGCGGACCCAGCCGCCCGAGATGTCGATGACGGAGGATTTGCCGATCACCACGTCGGGGGTGATGGCATTGTCGGTGCCGTCGAGGACGCCCAGCGTGCCGATCGACAGATTGCCGCCGCCGGTCATCAGCTCGGCGGCTGTGGCACCGACCTGCTCGTAGAAGCTGGCCGCTTCGATCAGCGGCGATCCCACCCAGCGGACGCCGTCGGCGCGCACCCCGGACAGGCGCGGGTCGACCGTGACCGACAGGCCGTTGAGGAAGCTTTCCCGATATTCGGGGGTGTCGCGAAGCTCGTTCTTCTTGACCGGGGAGATGGTCACGACGTTGCGCGACCCGGACAATACAACGTCCTTCATCCCGCCCAGGTCGATGACCGCACCCGACCCGACGAAGATACGCGGCTGACCGAATGAGGCACCGTCCGGCGCGCCCACTCTGGGCAGCGCGGTGTCCCTGCCCACGCCGGCCCCGATCGCGAGATCGGCGCTCGGCGCGACGATCATCGCGCCGCCCTCGATATCGACGCTCGACAGCAGGCTGCCGATGCGGATGTCGGTCGTCTTGAACGCAGCGACGGATGACGCCGATTGCGGGATCGTCTCGCCATTGGCGTCGGGCATCACGCTGATCGAGCTGTCCGCGCCGAGGCGGATCGTCGGCGCCTCGATGCGGATGGCACCGTTGCGCGCCACGCTGGTGGACGAAAGCAGATGGCCGTCCTGAAGCACGGACCCGAAGTCGCTGGTGCCGAGGAGGATCGAGCCGCGTTTGGCGGTCAGGATGCCGGTCGGGCGATTGACGACATAGTCGTCCGGGTCGCCCGCGGACATCTGGCTCCCGTCGGTGCGGAACCCGCGTACCAGGAGGTCGGCGCCGGCATCGGTCGCGTCCTCGTCATCGGAACGCCGCACGAAGATACGGCGGCCGGCCTGCAATATGACCTGGCCCTCGTCCGAGCTGATTTCGCCGCCATTGTCGATTCGCGGGCCGAGCAACATGACATAACCGCCCGCCGCGCTGGAGATTCGCGCGCCCGATGCCACGGTGATGACGCCTTCCAGCGCGTCATTGGCGACTGCGGAGAAGGTGTCGGTGGTGGGGACCGTCGGATCGGTGATCTGGTCCGCTTCGCCCAGCAGGCCAAGACTGAGGAAGGTGCGGTTGCGGTCGGCGAGCGTCTGGACCGTCTGTCCGATCTGGAAGCGGCCGACGTCGATTGCGGAGACGATCAGCGAGCGCGTGTTGACCTGGGCGGTCGCGCTGAACATGACGCCGTCCGGATTGATGACGATGACATTGCCGTCGGCCTTGATCGACCCCAGAATCTGGCTCGGCGCGGCGGCGAGCGCGTCGTTGCGGCGGCCCGTGGCGGGATCGATCCGCCCGACGATGCGGTTGAGCGCGGTCCAGTCGGACCGGCCGGCACCGCCGCCCGACTGGTCGAAGGTGACGACCGTGTCCTTGCCGACGTTAAAACTCTCCCACGAGAGGACGGCGCGGCTTTCGGTCTGCTTGATGGTGATGTTGGCGATGCCGCCGTTGCTGACTTCGGTCGGCAGGTCAGCGCCTTGCCAGGTACGGACGCCGGTGGGATCGTCAACCGCCTTGACGGCATTGGCCGCGACCACCAGCCCGCCGGGCTGCAGGCCGTTGGGTACGCTGGACGCCTGTCCTCCGAGCGACGCGCGGGCGGCGGCGTTTGCCTGCGCCGCGACGCTGGCGCGCAGCGCGACCTGGGCAGCGTTGTTGAGCGATCGCAACTGGCCCACGGAGCGGTCGGGAAGGCCGCTCGTCTGACCGGGGCGCATGGTCGGTGCGCCGGGAACGGGGGAGGCGGGCATCGGAATGCCCCCCTTGACCGCCTTGGAAAGTGCCCCGAGCGTCTGCGCCTGGGCCTGTCCGGTGAAAGCGAGAGGCGAGAGCGCGGTCGCGCCGAGCAGCGCCACCGCCAGCCGCAAACGCGCATTGATCGGCATGGCATTCCCCGTCGAAGACGCGCTGGACATGATCAGAACCCGTAGACGAGATCGAACTGAAGCACATCGATCGCAAGCGGCGGGCCGAACACCTCATTGGCGCTCAGCCAGCGTGCGGTGAAGGTCAGCCGGTCAAACGGCGAATAGCTGCCCTCGATCTGATAGCCCTTGGCGTTGGTGCCGCCGAGATGGAACTCGCTGTCCAGATAGCCATCCAGCACCGCGTCGGGCTCGATCCGCTTGTAAGCAGCCATGACGTTCCACGCGCCGCGCTTCGTCAGATCCTTGCTGCCGAAGGAGACGGCGGCACGCCAGGCGGTGCCGCCGCTCAGGAATTCGTCCTTCGTTTGCCCAGTTGCAGCCGTCCCACAGACGCTGACATCACCTTCCGCGCCGATGTTGGTCACAGGCGACAACTCGCCAAAGCGGCAGGGATTGCCCTCATAGGACAGGTTGCGCAGATAATTGCCGCTGACGACGACGTGCATCGTGTCGTTGACGCCAACATCGACCGTGGCACCGATGTCGAGCACGTCATAGTCCATCACCAGCCCCACGAACTGCGGCTGGGAGAAGTTGCCGGGACTGGTCGGGTCGGGCGAGATGTTCCTCAGCGTGAACAGGGTATTGCCCCTGCTCAGGAACAACGGGCGGTCGTTGTCGGTCGAACACTGAATGAAATCGCCCAGATAGGTGTCGCAGGCGGCGGACAGGTTGCCCTGCACATTCTTGAAGCTGTGATAGCCCGCCCACAGTTTCGCTTGATTGTCGCCGGCAAAGGTCACGTCCACGTCAAGCTGCCCGGCGAACAGCCATTTGGTGTCCACTTGGTCCTTCACGACGCCGATGGTCGGAAAGTCGTCGGCACCATATTCGAGCGGGAACGCACCGCCCGTCAGGCGCACGCCGATATTCTCGCCGATCAGACCGCGCCCGCCGATCCGCGCGGCGATGCCGTCGAAATTGAGATCGGCGTCATAGAGGATGTCGGTGGACAGGAACGGATTGGCGAAGCGGCCGACGGTCAGGCCGGCATATTCGATGGGCTGGACATGGATATAGGCGCGATCAAGCCAGATATCCTTCTTGCCGAAGCCGCCGCCGAGCAACTGGGTGGTGGCGATCGGCGAGTCATTCGAGCCGGTGGCAAGGCGAATGCCGCCCGACACGCCGTTGGTCAGCTTTGCATCGACGGCGAGACGCGCGCGGACGCTGAGGCGGTTCCACTGGTCGTTGCGCGTGTTGATGAAGGGAATGCTGCTGCCGGCGATCACCGGATTGATGTCGACCGGGCCGCTGCGGTTGAACTCGCCGAAGTCGATCAGGCCGATGACGTTCGATGCAGAATAGAGCTCGGACTGGCTGCGGAAGCGGATGTCGCCGCTGATCGTCAGCCGCTCGGCCCACGCCGGCAGGCGCGCGGGCGCGATCCAGCCCGATGTCTCGGCGGTGCGGGCGATGTCGGCCTTGACCTCGTCGCGGATCTGATCGCGGACGATCTGCGGGACATAAGGCACGCGCACTGCGCCCGCGGCGGGCGGGGCGGGTGTGGCCGAGGCCATCTGCGCTTCGGTCTGGGCCTGCGCGACCAGCGCGCGACCGTTCTCCTCGGTGATGGTTCCCTGCTGGACGAGCAGGCGGATGAGGTTGACCATCGCGTTGCTGGTCGGACCCTCAGGCAGCGCGCCCGCCATGTCGGGCTGTGGCTGTGGCTGCGGTTCCGCGGCGGCGGCCGGGGCTGGCGCTTCGCCGGTCTGCGCCAACGCCGACGGGGCAAGCCCGGCCAGTGCGGCGGCGAACAGGGCACCCAGTGCCGTCTGTCCCCAAAAGCCTTTGCGATGAGTGCTTCGCGCGGTCATGCTGCTTCCCAACTTGCTGTGAGCGGCCCTCTGGCCGGTGATCCTGTGTTTCATGCGCCGCGCCGTCCGCGGATGACGACGCGTTGCGGGAATTTGAGGCCGCCCGGCGGCGGCCGGAGATTGGAGGTCGCGACGATCGCGCCCTCCAGCGCCTCATCGACCGCGCCGTCGCCGGTGCCCTGGATCATCTCGGCGCGCGTGATCCGTCCGCCGTCCATCCAGATCGCGACCACCGCATTGAAGACCTTGCGGTTGACCTTGCGGTCGCGCTGTATCGCGCGCTCGAGATAGGCGCTGAGATAGCCTGCATAGGCGCTGTCAACGGCCTTGCCGCCCGTGCCGGTTCCGCAATTCGGCCCGATGCATGTGCCCTTGCTGCCGACCGCGCCCATCCCGCCGCCAGCCCCGGCGCTCATTCCGAACGAGTCGGTACCTGCCTGCGCCGGTCCGTCGATCTGCATAGGGGCCGGGGTTTCCGGTGCCGGTGCGGGGGTAGGGGCTTCCTGCGGAACGGGCGACTCGAGCGGCTCGGGTGGCGGCGGCGTCTCGTCCGGGGGTGGCGGAGGTGGCGGCGGCGGGGGAGGCGGCAGCATGTCGATCACCGTCTGCGGTGGTGCGGGAACCGCGACGCCGCGAACGTCGGTCAGTTGCTGGTACACGAACCAGGCGAGCGCGATGAGCAGCGCGACGCCGATGACGGCCACCGCCCATCGGCCTCGCGATGGGCCGGGTTCCTGGAAGCTGTCCACCGCCATGCCTGTTTCGCCTGCTCTCTTCCGATCCGGCTCAGGCGCCGGTCGGCTTGCCGGTGACCAGGCCGACCTTGCTCAGGTCGAGCTGGCGGCACAGGTCGAGCACCTGCATGACCTTGGCGTACTGGACCGTCGCGTCGCCCTTGAGGACGATCGGAACGTCCGGGTTCGACGCCTTGGCGGTCCGCAGCCGTGTCTCAAGCTCGGGCAGCGTCACGGGAAACGCGTCCATGAAGATCTGACCTTCATTGTTGACCGTGAGCGCGATGGTCTTGGATTCGGACAGGCTCGCGGCGCTGCTTGCCTTGGGCAGATCGACCTTGATCCCCTGAACCGATGCCGTTGCCATCAGGATGAAGATGACGAGCAGCACATAGGCCAGGTCGAGCATGGGCGTGATGTTGATGTCGTCATAGGCCTTGCGGCCGCCACCTACCTGCATGGGACGAACTCCTTATTCGGCTGCGATGGGGGTGGAGGCGGGGGGATTGTCGTTGTGCGCGCCCGAAGCGACCGCTTCGGCCATGCGGGTCACGACGCGGTCGACGAAAACCCGCATCTCGTCGGCAAGCGTCGAGATCTGGCCGTTCAGATAATTGTATCCGAACAGCGACGGGATGGCGCAGGCCAGGCCGGCAATCGTCGCGAGCAGTGCCGCCGCGATACCCGGCGCGATCGCGGTGACGTTCACATCGCCCGCCATCGCCACGCCGCCGAACGTGTTCATCACGCCCATGACCGTGCCGAGCAGGCCGATGAAGGGGCCACCCGAAATGGCGATGGTCAGGATGACCATCCATTTGTCGAGCTTCTGGTTCTCGGCGACGACTTCGGCGTCGACCGACGCGCGCACCGCGTCGACGGACTCGCTGCTGAGCGGCCGGCCATCGTACAGCTTCACGCGCTCGTCGATCTCGCTCAGCCCGGTCTTGTAGAGATGATAGAGCGGCGAATGGTCGAGGAAGCGCACCTCCTGATCGGTGACGCCAGGCAATTCCGCGATCGGCACGAAATGGCCGCGCATCTCGCGGAACCGCTTCATGAACACGGCATTGGCCTTGCGCGATTTGCCGACATAGCTGGACTTGGCCCACATGACCGCGATCGCAAAGCCAAGGAGCACCATGCACATGGCGATGACGACCCAGTCGAGGAGCGGCGTGGCCTTGATGATGAACAGCATCACGCCGCCGTGGCCGCCTTGCTCCTCCGCGGTCTCGGACACGCCGACCAGCTTGCTGGTCGCGCCTTCGGACTGCGCCATGGCCATCATCTGCGTCGCCGGACGGGCGGTGCGCGACAGGCGAAGCTCATCAAGCTCGCCAGTGAAGGGCCGTCCCTCGGCACCGCCGATCTGGAAGCCACCGTCGAGTGCGGGCATCGCCGCACTGGCCGAACCCGCCTCGATGCCGTTGACGTAGAGGCGGAAGGCGGCACCGTCCGAAACGACCGCCAGATGCGACCACTGGTTGGGCTGGAGCGGTGCCGGAGCGGCGAAGCTCGCGCCGCCGACCGCGACGAAGGGAAGCCCCTGACGCAGGCCGACGAGCAGCGGCCCGGAGGCGACAATCGCCTGTTCGCCCGCAGGCGCGCCCGGCTTGACCCAGGTCGAGAGCGTGAAGGGCGATCCCGCCGGGAGCGCCAGCGATGCGGATGGCGGCACCGTCACGCCGCCCTGGCCGACGAACCGGCCGCCGCGCCCGATGACCGCGCCGTCATTGACCGCCGAAGGGCCGTTCGCTCCGTTGTTTCCGTTCGCGCTGCTGTCCTTCAGCGGCGTGCCAGCTGCCGTCTCGAAATGATAGACCGCCATATGGTCGGGATCGAAGGTACCGGGCACGTCCTGGCCAACCGGCGCGTTCTTGTTGCCGAAGTAGAGCCAGAGCTGCTTCTTTTCGCCGCCGTTCAGCGTGGGAAGCGACACCCAGAGGGTCGCGATACCCGTCTGCGGGTCGTAGAGCTCGATGTGGAAGGGCAGCGGGGTCTTGTCGTCGCTGTCGACCACGCGAAGGTCTGCGCCGTTCTCGAGCGCGTCCGCGAAGGTGAAATTGCCGGTGTGGAGCCGTACGAGCACGACGGTCCGGCCGAGCGGCTCGGACACGTTGATCCCCGACGGCGACGTATCGACCGTGATCGACTTGCGATAGGACCAGTCGTTCTGCCACCAGGCTTGCGCCGATTGCGGAAGAAGCAGCGCCAGCGCTGCAAGAAGTAGCTGCCAGGTCTTCATGACTGTTCCTCGGGCTTTCTGCTCATGCTCATTAGAAACCGGCCTTGACCGTGAAGGTCGCCATCGGGTCGGGGGCTGTATCGGGGGGACGCTTGATCGGGAAACCGACCGCAATCTGTCCAGTCAGCGTTTTGAGGAGGCCTATTTCCAGTCCCGCTCCCACGCCCGTCAGCCAGGTGTCGGCGCGCTGGTCTGCACTGGCTCTCAGCGTGTGCGTGTGCGCCGCGTCGACGAACAGGAACGGCTGGAGAAGATCGACGGCGTTTCCTAACGTGTCCGCGACGGACGGGAGGCGCAGCTCCATCGAAGCGATAGCACCATTGTCGCCCACGGCCGTCGACTGCAGGAAGCCGCGCACCGAATCGAGTCCGCCGGCGGAAATCTGCTCGCCGGAGACGAGATGACTGTCGGCGAGCTGGGCAGACAGGCGCAGCCTCAGCGCGACGTCTTTCCCGATCCGCTGTTCGTGGTTGGCATCGAGGTTGACGCGGAAGAAATTACCGGTGGCGAAGGAGCGCGCGGCGAATGCGGCCTCGTCGCTCCCGGCTCCGCGAACGCCGGCCGTTATGCCGACGGTGGCGTTGGAGGAGGAGCGATCGGAATAGCGGCCGGCGGTGTAGCTGAGGGTCAGCGGCAGATAGGCGATGGGCGCGCTGTCTTCCGTGCTGCCCAGATCGATCACTTCGCTGAAGTCATTGTAGCTGACACCGAAGCCGAGCGAATGCCAGAAGCCGGTCGATTGCGGCAGCATCAGCGACGCGCGTGCGCCCAGCGAATAGCCGTTGCCCAGCACCCGGACGCCACCCAGCGCGGGCACGTTGCTGTTCGATTTGTAGCCGTACAGCGTCAGCGTCCAGGGCGTTCCCAGGATCGGCGCGACATAGCTGCCCGAGTAGACCTCCACATTCTGGCGGTCCTGCGGGGCCACGATGTAGGATGCGGTCAGGCTGTGCCCAAGATCGAACAGGTCGCTGTGGCTCAGCGTCGCGTTCAATCGCAGCGGCCGGGTGTTGGCGTTATGGTCGTTGCTGAGCTGCACGCTGGCATGAAGCGGCAGCTTGTCCTCGACCTCCAGTTCGGCGTCGATCACGCCGGGCGTCTCGCTCGGCATCAGCAGCGGGATGATGGAGCGACCTGCAAGGCGGTTCTGTTCGGCAAGCTGCGTCTGCAGCCGGTCGACGTTCGGAACCTCGCCTTCGCGAAGCGCCGGAAGCGCCCGGCGGATCGCGCCGGTTGACACATGCTTGTTGGCGGTGACCTTCACCGACCCGATCCGTGCCTCGACCACCTGCAGTTCGATGACGCCGTCGCGTCCGTCCTGCTCGGGAATCGAGACGACGACCGTCTGGTATCCGAGCTTGTGATAGCTTTCCTCAAGCGCCTTGCGCGCGCGCTCGACATCGCCGAGCGTGCCCCCCGGTCCCGTAAAGGGATAGACGGCGGCTTCGATCTGCCGCTGGTCGAGCAGCGTGTTGCCCGTGACGTCGATCGCCATCAGATCGATGGGTTGCGCCGCAACGTCGCTCCCCGCGCTTTCGGCCGGAGGCGTTTCCTCGGCGGCGGGGGCGGGCGGCGAGTCCGAGGCAGGCGTCTGCGCGTGGGCCGGTGCAACAGACAGCGCACAGGCAAACGCGGACAACAGAAGTCCGGCGCGCCCGCATAGTCCATTCTGCGCAAGAGGAGTAAACCCCTGCATTCCCCAATTGCCCCCCACAGACCCGAATGATCGCGACCAGTAGCGAGAAAGGGTCGGCACCGGGGCACCTGGACCTCTCAACGCTCAATATTTCAAGTTACTTCAAGAAGTTGGCCTTGGTTGGGGTGTGTACGTGGCCACCGTCTTTGATGCCCTGCTGAGCGACGCGACCCCGTCTCGCCCCACCAGGGTCTCGACTCGCCTCGCGTCATGGGAGCCGAACGTTACAGTGATGTGGCAGTCCGGGCGGTCACCCGATGGGGCTCACGCTTTTGCCGGGCGATGCCGCCATTCTGGTTCGGATAGATTGATGCCCGATCGTGCGTTACGGAGCCGTCAGCCCTCGCCGATGGCCTTCGCTTCCTGATATTTGATCTCAAGATAGCGGTTATGGGCCGCGAGCCGGTCGAGGTCGCCCGTCGCCAGCCGCTCGGCTGTCCGGCCGATCTCCTCGTCGATGACGCGCAGGCCGTCGATCAACTGCGCGTCAGGCACGCGTCCGTTGCGCTCGACCGAGCGCAGCGGCTGCGGGATCGTCTGATAGCCGGAGACAAGCTGGGGCAGATGGTCCGACAGCAGCCGCCGGATATCGCCCGCTACCGGGTCCTGCTCGTCGAGCCGTTCGAGCTGCGGCGCGAGCATCTGCAGCTTCGTGCCGATATCGTCTGCGATCCGCACCGCCGGGGCGGGGAGGGCGCGGCGCTGGTTCTCGAGCCAGATTTCGGTGCGCAGCGGCAATTGCGGCAGCGGCGTCTGGCCGAGTTGCTCCGCCTCGACGCGAGGCAGTGTCGGGATGAAAAGGAACACGAAACAGGCGAACATCAGCAGCATCGACAGCAGCACGCCCGAAAGGCCGATGGGGGTGATGAAGCCGGCAATGATCGTGCCGACCGCCACCAGCATCGCGGCAACGACGGTTCGGCGAAGCCGGGTCAGCAGATCGCGCACGCGCCGCGCGCCGCGCCGGGCGGTACTGCGATAGCGCGTGGCGGTGCGGTCGAGCAGTTCCTGCGAACGCGCGATCTGCCGGTCGACCTCGGTTGACATGTCGTTCGTCACCATCGCGCGCCCGTCAATCGACCGCTTCGAGAAGATTGCCGCCGCCGGGGCCGTCGAGGCTCGCCTTCGCCTGGCCCTCGGCGCGGGCGATATAGCCCCTCGATTTCTCCACCTCGTCCGACAGCGCCGTCACCGTGGTCTTCATCGTGTCGAGCGCCTTGAGCTTGAAGGCGTCCACGCTGTCCATCGTGTCGTAGATGTTCTGGAACGCGCGCTTCAGCGTTTCGAGGGGGATGGTCGAACTCGCCGCCTGCTCGTGAATCGCGGCGGTCTGGCTCTTGAGCAGTTCGCCGGTCGAATCGATGAGGCCGGCCGTGGTGCTGTTGAGCGCGCTGATCTGGTCGAGCACCAGCCGCTGCCCAGCGAGCGCCTGTGCGACGGTCACGGCGGTGCGCAGCGCGGCGACGGTGGTGGTCGAGGCGCGGTCGACACCCTTCACCAGCTCAACATTGTTCTTCTTGACGAGGTCGAGCGCGAGATAGCCCTGAACCGTCACAGCCATTTGCGTCAGCAGGTCCTGCGTGCGCTGGCGGACATAGAACAGCGCGCTTTCGCGGATCGCCTTGGCCTTCATGGGGTCTGCGCTCTCGAGTTCGAGCGCCTTGGCCTCCAGCCGCGAGTCCATGGTCTTGGCGATGTGGATCATCTGTTCGAGCCGCCCCATGGTGGCCCACATATTCTGCCGCTCGACCTCGATGGCGGCATTGTCCTTGATGAGCGTGTCCTTGCCCGATGCCAGGCTGGAGAGGATCGCGTTGATGTGCGTCTGGCTCGACTTGTAGCTGTCGAAATAGCCGCGCATTCGGTTGCCGAACGGGATGATGCCGAACAGCTTGCGCGGCGCCAGCAGATTTTCGCGGCGGCCGGGGTCGAGGTCCTCGACCGTCCGGCGGAGCTTGGCGAGATCGGCACCAACGGCAGTGTCCCGGTCCATCGCCCGCACAGGCCGGTCAAGGAAGCGGTTGGAATGGCCCGCCGCCTCGGCGATCTCCTTGCGGCCCATGCCGGTGATTTGGTCGACCTTCATCCCGAATTCGGGGCTGTTGGCATCGAGCGCTGCAAGTTCGGCGACGAATGCATCGACCTTCTCGTCGAGCTTCGACTTCTTCGCGTCGTCTATGGGTACCAGCCCGGCGGCCTTTTCGGGCGCTACGACCGGCACCGGCTCGGGCGGGGTCAGGGTCAGATCGCCGCTGGTAGTGGGGTTCGGCGTCGCGGTGCTGGCCATGGCATGCTCCTTTGAAGGTGTTATATTAGCGCATGACACTTGGCGATCAAGAGCCGCCCGGTTCAGCCTGCGGCCGTGGGCGTTGCGGTCGGTGATCGCGGCTCGAGCGCCGCGCCGTCGTCGCTCAGCGCGAGCGCGAGCATCCGCCGCGCCAGTTCGCGCTCGCCCACGACCACTTCGGCTATTCCCAGGCTAGCGAGATAGGCGACCTCGTCGTCCGAATGGGCGCGAGCAATTACTTGTATGCCCGGCGCGAGTGCGAGCGCCTTTTCGCCGATCGCTCCCCCTTCGAACCCCTCGGGCACCGCGATCAGGAGGCTGTCGGCGTGGCCGATGCCTGCCGCTTGCAGGACGCGGGGGTCGACCGCGTTGCCGCGCACCGCTCTCAGGCCGTTTGCCTCCGCCTTTGCCGCCCGGTCACTATCGTCTTCAATCACGACCACGCCCTGCCGCCGCGCCAGCAGGCTTGCACCCAGCAACCGCCCGACACGGCCATAGCCCACCAGCACCACATGGCGGGTCGCAGGCGCTTCGGCGGGCTGCGGCTCCGGCTCGGAGGGGTCCGCCTTCTGCCGGTCGACGATCAGCGAGAACAGGAAGGGGTTGAGAAAGATCGAGAGGATCGCGCCCGCGAGCACCAGATCGCGTCCTTCCGGCGGCAGGATGCCGAGGCCCGTGCCCAGCGCGGCGAGGATGAAGGAGAACTCGCCGATCTGCGCCAGGCTGACGGCGACGGTCGCGCCGGTCGCGCGGCCATGGCCGAACAGGCGGACGAGGAGATATGCGGCGACGGACTTGCCCACGATGATGATCGCCAGCGTGGCCAGCAGCGGGAGCGGGCGCTCCACGAGGACGGCTGGATCGAACAGCATGCCGACCGACACGAAGAACAGCACCGCGAATGCATCGCGCAGCGGCAATGTCTCCTCAGCGGCCCGGCGCGACAGCGGCGTTTCGCCCAGAATCATACCGGCAAAGAACGCGCCCAGCGCGAACGAGACATCAAAGACATAGGCTGCACCGGCCGCGACGCCGAGCGCGATCGCCAGCACCGCGAGGCGGAACAGTTCGCGCGAGCCCGTATGGACGACCCAGTGCAGCGCCCATGGGATCGCCCGGCTCCCTACGATCAGCATTAGCGCCATGAAGCCGCCGACCTTCGCCAGAGTCAGCAGCAGCGGCAGGGCGAGCGTCGCGATGCCGCCGCTGCCATCTTCCGCCGTTTGCATTTCCGCGAGAACGGGAAGCAGCACGAGCGCCAGCACCATCACCAGATCCTCGACGATCAGCCAGCCGACGGCGATCCGCCCGCGCTGGGTCTCGACCAGCCCCCGTTCCTGAAGCGCACGCAGCAGCACGACCGTGCTCGCAACCGACAGCGCAAGGCCGAATACGAACCCGGCGAGCGGCTGCCAGCCGAGCCACCAGGCCAGCGCCATGCCGAGAAGTGTCGCCACCGCGATCTGCGCAATCGCTCCCGGCACGGCGATGCGCCGAACCGCGAGCAGATCGCGCAACGAGAAATGAAGCCCGACCCCGAACATCAGCAGGATGACGCCGATCTCGGCCAGTTCGGTGGCGAGATCCGCGTCCGCGACGAAGCCGGGCGTGAAGGGGCCGACGAGCACGCCCGCGACCAGATAGCCCGCGATCGGAGACACGCGCAGGCGCTGCGCGACCGCACCCATGATGAAGGCGGCGACGATGCCGGCGACGATGGTGGCGATCAACGGGGTATAATGTTGCACGTCGGCTCCCTGAAGGACGGCAGTTCGCTGCCGATGGGGGTGATGGGCAGGACGGGCGGGATCTCTGCGCGCCTCCTCAAGCGAAACGATCGAGGAGCCGGATCGGTCCGCGTTCACAAGGCTTTCGCATGTGCGTCATTTCCGCTAAGGGCGCGCCAACTCTTCCCTCAGGACAAACTATGCAGCTCCGCAATATCGCGATCATCGCGCACGTCGACCATGGCAAGACCACCCTCGTCGACCAGCTTTTCCGTCAATCCGGCACCTTCCGCGACAATCAGCGCATCGAGGAACGGGCCATGGACTCGAACGACCTGGAAAAGGAGCGCGGGATCACCATCCTCGCCAAGTGCACGTCGGTTGAGTGGAAGGGCAAGGACGGCGATCAGGAGCCGATCCGAATCAACATCGTCGACACGCCCGGCCACGCCGACTTCGGGGGCGAGGTGGAGCGCATCCTGTCGATGGTCGACGGCGTGATCCTGCTGGTCGACAGTTCCGAAGGCGCGATGCCGCAGACCAAGTTCGTGACCGGCAAGGCGCTCGCGCTGGGCCTGAAACCCATCGTCGTGGTCAACAAGATCGACCGCCCCGACGGGCGCCCGCAGGAAGTGCTGGACGAGGTGTTCGACCTGTTCGTCAGCCTCGACGCCAATGACGAGCAACTCGAGTTCCCGACGCTCTACGCCTCGGGCCGCAACGGCTATGCCGGCGCCGACGAGAGCGTGCGCGAGGGCGACC
>CAZHGR010000001.1:0-174643 GCA_964532255.1 uncultured Sphingobium sp. | reverse complement strand
TTCGCGATCCGCACCATCAAGCGCTGGTCAGGCTACAGCCTCTCCTGACCGCCCCTCGCCTGTTCAGCGTCATATTCGGCGATCGCTTCTGCGGCGATGCGGGTCGAATCCATGCCTGCGGGCACCCCGCAATAGACTGCCACCTGTAACAGCGCCTCGCGGATTTCTTCCCGGCTCAGGCCGTTGCCGAGCGCCGCCTTTACATGAAGTCGCAGTTCGTGCGGCCGGTTGAGCGCACTGATCATGCCGATATTGAGCAGGCTGCGATCCCGCCGCGAGAGTCCAGGGCGCGACCAGACCTCTCCCCAGCACCAACCGGTCGAGAGCTCCTGCATCGGCCGGGTGAACGCATCGGCACGGGCCATCGCACGATCGACATAATCGGCCCCGAGCACCTCCCTGCGCAATTGAAGTCCGCGTTCGAACCTGTCGTCGCTCATCGCCTTGCTCCCTTCACAGGTTTCAGCCTAGAGCCTGATTGGGTACGGCGGAAGCGCGTCGCGCGTCCGCCGAAATCGTGGATCAGGCTCTTTCCAGATGGTTGAGACCTTGATTCACGTTTCAGGCCGTTTCAGCCTGAAACGATCAAGGTCTAGAGGCGAACCCCGCGCGAGTATCCGCCATCGACGGTGATGGACTCGCCGTTGATCATCCGGGCATCAGCCTGCGCCAGGAAAAGAACCGTCTTCCCTATGTCGGCGGGATCGAGAAGCGCGCGCGCCGGCACGTCGGCAAGGAACTCGGCCTCGATCGCACCCGCTGTGGTCCCGCGCTGGTGCGCCAGATCTTCGAACAGTTCGGACAGATGAGGTGTCCGCACGATGCCGGGGTTGATTGCGTTCACCGCGATGCCATGCGGTGCGAGCTGGTCCGACAGAACCTTGGTGAGGTGTGACACCGCCGCGTTTCGCAGGCCGCTGAGCGTGTCCGACGAACGCCCGGTGAGGCCGCCGATATTGACGATGCATCCCCGCCCCTGCGCCTTCATCGTCGGAGCGACTGCCTGGATGTACCGCAGATAGCCGCCGACCTTGGTGTCGAGATCGGCCATCAACGCATCGACGACGACGGCTTCGATTGCACCGCTGATCGGGGTCGCACTGGCTGCCGCATTCACCAGCATGTCGATGCGTCCGAAGCGGTCGAGAATGTCTGCGGCAAGCTGGCGCGTGGAAGCGGCATCAAGCGCGTCGGAGGATATCGGCACCACGCGGCCTGCCTCGCCGAGCCGCTCCGCTGCCCTCTCCAGCCGAACCGCATCGCGCGCGGTGATCACGACCGTCATCCCGCTTGCAGCAAGCGCCGTCACGATTCCCGGCGCCAGCCCGCCGCTGCCACCGGTGACGATCGCGACCGGATGATCCGCGATCAAGGCAGTTCCGCCTGGATCAGCAGCGGACCATCCATGGCAAGCGCGCGCGCCAAGGCCGCCGACAGCTCGCCGTTGGTACGTGCTACGACCGCTTCGACGCCATAGCCCTTCGCAAGGGCTGTCCAGTCAACCCGGGGGTTGTCGAGCCGGGTCAGCCCCGCAATCACGTCGTCATCGAGCGGTGCGTCGGCGCGCTTCAGCTCGGTCTGAAGGATCGCGTAGCGGTGGTTTGCCGCCATGATGACGGTCACCGGCAGCTTTTCGCGCGCCATGGTCCACAGCGACTGCAGCGTGTACTGGGCGCTCCCATCCGACTGCAGCGAGACGACGCGCGACCCGGGGGCAGCCAGCGCGGCCCCGACAGCGCATGGCAGCCCCTGCCCGATTGCGCCGCCGGTATTCGTCATCACACGGTGGCGTCGCGCCCGATGCGCGTTTTTCAGCCAAGGCCCGCCCAGCGTCGATCCCTCGAGCGAGATGACCGCATCCTCGGGCAATTGCGCGAGCAACTCCTCGACAACGCTGGCCGGGCTGAGCGCGGCTTCGGGATCGACCGCAGCGTTCTGCGGGACTTCGAACGCGGTCGGCTCGACCGACGGCGCATGCAGGGCGTCGGCAAGGCGCTGCAAGGCATCGACCGCATCATGTTCGGGGCCGGCAAGACGGACCAGCTTGTCCTCGGCCACGAGTTGACTGGGCCAGCCCTCATATCCGAAATAGCTGATCGGCATGCGCGATCCGGCCAGCACGACGCGCGCCGCGCCCATTTGCGCGATCACGTCATCGGGGAAATACGCCTGCCGTTCGACCTGCGGCAGATCGCCGCCAAGGCTCACGATCGCCGGATAGGGCTCCATCAGTAGCCGCCCGCCCAGTCGGACCGCGATCGCAGCGCCGGCACGGACGCCCGCTTCCGAAAGCGCGCTGCCGCCGAGAAGCACGATGGTGTCACCCGGTTGAGCGAGCGTTTCCGCAGCAGAACCGATCTCGGCATCCGTCACTTGTCGGCCGCGCCACGGTGCCGGGGCGAGCGCCAGCGGCGCGTCCTCAGCGGCGGCGTCGATCACGTCCGTGGGCACGATCAGCGTTGCGGCCCCGCCATCGGACTCGCGCGTAGCGTCGAACGCCGCCGCAACTTCGCCCGCGATGCGGCCGGTGGCACCCAAGCGGATGACCGCACGCGAGACGGGCGCGGCGAGCGATTCGATATCGGACGTGAGCGGCGCGTCATAGGGCAGGTGCCAGGACGCATGATCGCCGATCAGGTTGATGATCCGCGATCCCGCGCGGCGGGCGTTATGAAGGTTCGCGATGCCGTTGGCGAAGCCAGGCCCCAGATGAAGCAGGGTGAGCGGCACTTCGCCCGATACACGCGCATAGCCGTCGGCGGCGCCGGTGCAGACGCCCTCGAACAGGCTCAGCACCGAACGGATGGCGCCCTGCCGGGCAAGCGCGCTGACCATCGTCAGTTCGGTCGTTCCGGGATTGGCGAAGCAAATGCGCGCGCCGCCAGCATGGAGCGCGGCGAGAAGCCGGTCCGCGCCGGTATAGACGGTGTTCCCGATGGTGTCGGTCATGATATCAACCTGCTGAACGGGCGGCGGAGGAAGAAGAAACCCCTACTCCGGCGAGGAAGCCTTCGACCAGACGGCGAAAGGCCTCCGG
Organism: uncultured Sphingobium sp.; assembly: GCA_964532255.1. Classification (GTDB taxonomy): domain Bacteria; phylum Pseudomonadota; class Alphaproteobacteria; order Sphingomonadales; family Sphingomonadaceae; genus Sphingobium. The sequence goes on along the minus strand of CAZHGR010000001.1, from coordinate 171,606 downwards.
CGCATCGTCATGGACATAGTGGGATGCCCCCGCCACGGTCACATGGGCGAGCGCTGCGTTCTCGGATTCCAGCTTATGTACCGCGGCAAGGTCGCAGAAATCCGACCGGCCGCCCCTGATGACCAGGGTCGGTGTACGGATTGCGGCAATCACCGGCCAGAGATCGAGGATACGCGCGGGATCGGGCGCAACCCGGGTGGCCGCAATGCCCTCCGCGTCATAGCGCCAGATCACGCTGCCGTCCGCGTCGGCGCGCATGCTTTCCCACAGACGTTCCTCGATGGCCGCGTCGCCGACGTTCGGGCGGAGCCGGCGCCAATAGGCGCGCGCCTCTGCCCAGCCCTCGAAACGTGTCGGCAGTGCCTTCATCTCGGCGACGATGCGTTCGAATCCGGCACCGGCTGTCGATGATCCGGCGGTGATGTCCTCGACAATCAGGGCGCGCAGCCGCTCGGGATGCCGGGCCGCATAGGCATATGATGTCGTGCCGCCCATAGAATGACCGATCAGCACGAAGGGCTGCGTCACCAGCGCGTCGACAACCGCCTCAAGGTCGGAGAGATAGGCGTCGGTATAATAGTTGCGACCGATGTCCCAGTCGCTCTCGCCGCGCCCCCGCGCGTCGAATGCGATCAGGCGAAAGCGATCGTCGAGTGCCGCCGCGAGACCGCGCCAGGTCCCCGAATAGCCGCGTAGCCCGTGCAGAAGTACGATCGGCGGCGCGGCCGGGTCGCCCCATTCGCGCACGCACAGGCTGATGTCGCCACTGCGGATCGTCAGGACGCGCTCGCCTTCGATCCGCGCGACGGGCTGCGGCGCAGTCTCCGCGACCTTACTATCTGCCTGGGCCATGGTTCAAGTCAGGCCATTGCCTTCGGCGTCCTCGGCCTTCAGCCCGCCCAGCCTGGCGTTGAGGCGGCCGCGCGTGGCGAAGACCCAGCATACGATGACCTCATCGGCATTCGGGGCATCGTCGAACGACACGCTCATCGTGTCATAGTGCGAACGAACATAGAGCGCGTCCTTGTGGCCGAACGGGATGTCGAGGATCGTGCCCGGCACGCCGCGCTTCCCCGTCGAAGGCACCCAGGACGCACCGCCGCCGACGGCATCGCGCACCGGATTGGCGGCAGGATTGGTCAGCAGAGCATTGCCATGCTCATACTCGCCGGCGATGCCGACCAGAATGGCCTTGCCATAGCTCTCGATCTTCGCGCCCCCGGAGAGGACATTCAGGCGCCGACCGATTTCCTCTCCCAGCGCGGGAGAAGCATCGATCCAGCCGGACAGATCCTCGACGAACTGGCCAGCATAGGGATTCTTGATGCACGCGCCGATCATGTACTTGAACAGCGGCTGGCCGTCTGCGGCAGCTCCCGTTTCGCCGGCCCAGATCTCCTCGACCTGGCTGAACCATTTGCGGATGTGGAACGGTCCGAAATTTGGCTGATATGTCGTCATTGGAAACTCCCCGGAGCGCCTTTTTCGCGGCGCCCTCCCCGTTGTTCAAAGTTCAGAAGCTGACCGGATCGGCCTGACCCTGGTTACGATTGAGTTCGGCCTGCGAAAGGCCGCCCTGTTGCGGAATCTTCTGGCAGAAAACTTCCAGCATGTGGCCATCGGGATCGTAGAAGTAGATCCCGACCGAGACGCCATGATCCAGGATCTCGGCAATCTTCACCCCGCGATCCTTGAAGAACGCATAGTTGTTCCGCAGGTCGTCCATGCTGGTACCGGCCATCATCAGCCCGACATGCTCGAACTCCTTGCCCTTGGGAGCGCCCTCCTCGGCCTTGAAGAGAGCGATGTCGTGGTCGCTCTCTCCAAAGCTCATGAACACACCGCCCTTGTATGGGCCGTCGCCGGCGCGTGCGGTGATCCTCATGTTGAGGATATCGCAATACCATTTCGCGGACGCTTCCGGATCGGAAACGAACAGGACGATATGCGCGATACGATCGACTTTAATTGGTGACATGTGGCAACCCCAGATCTTCGGGAACGCCCGGCACCCAGGCAAGGTCGGTGATCTCGTTGAACTCACGCCATTCCTTGTTCCAGGACTTGCCGCCGTCCATCGAGCGGTAGAGATAGCCAAACTTGCTGGCGGCCAGCACCATATCCGGGTCGGCAGGGTTCGAACCAAATGCCCACAAGCAAGAATTGGACGGCTGCGACAGATCGGCCTTTGTCCAAGTGAGGCCAGCATCGCTCGACTGCATGATCGCGGCCGTGGTGCCTGGCGTGCCGTCACCGATGCCCACCGCGATTTCGCGGTTGCTGCCAGGCCGCCGGTGCAGGATGCGCGAATAGCGAAGGCCCCAGGTTTCCTTGGCGGGCTGGCGGGTCCAGGTCTGCCCGTCGTCGGTCGAGCGATAAAGAGCGATAACGGTGAGGGCGAGATGCACCTTGCTGCCGTCATCCTGCGGCAGAATCATGATGCCGTGCAGATCGGAATTGCCGCCGAACTCCGACCAGCCTGTGTCGATGCGTGTCCAGCTTTCGCCGCCGTCCCTGCTGCGGTGGAGGCCACCCTCCTCAACGCCTGCCCAGATGTCATTGGCGTCATCCGGATCGACCGCCAGAGCGAGCATCCGCGGGCGATTTACGCCCTCACAAAATTCCGGCATTTCCAGGGATGTGCGCTCCCACGTCTTGCCGCCGTCGCGCGAACGGAACAAAATCGAACGCGACGGCGCACCGGTACCGGCATACATGATGTCGGGATTGCTCTCGCTGGCCACGAGCTTCCAGACCGCGAAGCCGTCCAGCGCGCAGTCGACCTTGCGCCAGTGGACCCCGCAATCGTCGCTATAGAACAGCCCCTTCTCGGCACCGGCGAACAGCGCTTGCGGGTTGCGCGGATCGACCAGAAGACAGCGCACGCGGTCATCATACTCCAGATCCTGGCGAATGTTGATCCTGTACCAGTTCTTGCCATCGTCATGGCTACGCATCACCGCCTGTCCGTCGGTGGCGACTATCAAAGTCCTGTCCATCCCTGCTCCTTTCGGGCTCACAAACGATCGGGTCAAACCAGCGGGCTTAGCTGAGATTCACCCACACGCTCTTGATCTCGCTATAGAGTTCCATCGCCTGCCGGCCGTGCTCGCGACCCCAGCCGGACTGCTTGAAGCCACCGAACGGCGTGGCGTTGTCGACCAGATTGAAGCAGTTGATCCAGACGGTACCGGCCTTGACGGCGGCTGCCATGCGATGGGCCTGCTTGAGGTCGTTGGTCCAGATGCCCGCCGAAAGACCGAAGTCGGAGTCGTTCGCCTGCGCGACGAGGTCGGCGGGATCATCCCAGCGCAGCGCCGACAACACCGGCCCGAATATTTCCTCGCGAACGATCCGCATCGACGGCGACGAATTGGCCATGATGGTCGGCTGGAAGAAGAACCCGCTTTTGAGCCCGCTGGGGCGGCAGCCACCAATGACCAACTCCGCGCCTTCGCCCTGCCCGATCTCGACATAGGAACTCACCCGGTCCCACTGCTCCTGCGAAACCAGCGGACCGAAGTTTACTGCGGGGTCCAGCCCGTTGCCGATGGTCAGTCGGGCGGCATGCTCCGCCACCCGTGCGAGCAGATCGTCATGGATCGAGGAGTGGGCATAAAGCCGCGAGCCGGCAGTGCAGGTCTGCCCCTGATTGAAGAAGATACCGGCCGCGATGCCGGCCGCGGCAGCGTCGAGATCGGCGTCGGCGAGAACGATCTGCGGCGACTTGCCGCCCAGCTCCAGGCTGACCTTCTTCAGATTGCCGGTCGAACCGCGCACGATCGCCTTGCCCACCTCGGTCGAACCGGTGAACGCCACCTTGTCCACACCGGGGTGATCGACCAGCGCCGCCCCTGCCTCGCCGAAGCCCGTGACAACGTTGAACACGCCGGGCGGGACGCCCGCCTCAAGCGCGAGTTCGGCCAGGCGCAACGCGGTCAGCGGCGTTTGCTCTGCCGGCTTCAGGATCACGGCGCATCCCGCCGCAAGGGCAGGCGCAACCTTCCAGGCGGCCATGGACATGGGATAGTTCCACGGCACGATGAGGCCGCAAACCCCAACCGGCTCGCGAACGGTGTAGTTCAGGATCTTGGCCCCGCTACGCGGCGAAACCGGCAGGGTTTCGCCACCGAACTTGGTGGGCCAGCCCGCAAAATAGCGGAACGTCTTGATGCTGCCTTCGATCTCCACAGCCCTGGTGAGCGTGGCGGGCTTGCCGTTGTCGATGCACTCCATCACCGCCAGATCGTCAGCCTCACGCTCGATCAGGTCGGCGAGGCGATTCAGCAGCAGCGAGCGGTCGACGGCACTCATGTCGCGCCATGCCGGATTCTCGAGCGCGCGACGCGCAGCCTTCACCGCCAGGTCAACGTCGGCAGCACCCCCTTCGGCGACCTGACATATCTCCTCGCCGGTCGCCGGGTTGATCGTCGCGAAGGTCTTGCCCGAGACGGCATCGACCCTTTTTCCGTCGATCATCAGGCCCTGAGGGCGACCGGACAGAGCGGCCTGGAGGCGTTCGGCAACGGCGAAGGTGGCGGGCTGTACGGGCATGGGACTCCCATCGGATTAGACGGTCCGGCGTGCCGGAGGGGCACCGCTCAGACGTTCGGTAGCCCCTCATTAGCCGATTTCTCATATGTAAACAATACTAGATTTTTTTATATTGTTGTTTCATATACGCGACAATAAGCATGCCTGCGGTTCAGCGGGTATATCGAGGGTGTGATGATGGACTGGCTTGGAAATCTCGAAAGCGATTTGGTCGAAGCGCGCGATTTGCACCGCAAGCCGGCACGGGTTCCTGACGAGGAGCCATCGCTGGACGAGGCCTATGCCATTCAGCGCAGGCTGCATGCCCGCACGCAGCTTCCCGTGATGCTCTGGAAACTGGCGCTGACGACACCGGGCGCGCGCGAGTCGAAGGGAGCACAGGAGCCGGTCGTGGGGCGCCTGCCGGCGAGCGCGATCTGCGCCGACCGCAGCGATATCGGGTTCGTGGGGCAGGAAATGTTCGCGGAAGCGGAACTGGTGCTCGAACTCGGTGCCGACCTGCCGCCGCTCGAGGTACCCTACACCCGCGAAACGGTCGCGCCCGCAATCAAGGGGGTCTATGCGGGGATCGAGATCTGCCGCACCCGCTTTGCGCACAGTGATCTGTCGCTCGGCCTGCTCGTCGCGGACAATGCAATGGGGCATGGCCTTGTGCTCGGGTCGCGCCTCGCGACGGCCTGGGACGAGAGCTTCGGCGACAAGCCCATCGTGCTGGTGCGCAACACCGCCCATGTGGTTACCGGCGCCACCTCCCGCGCCCATGGGCACCCGCTCGACGCCCTCGTGTGGCTCGCGAACTGGGCGTGCCGGAGCGGCGAAGGCGGGCTCTCCCGTGAGCAACTGATCGCCACCGGTTCCTGTACCGGCGTGACGCCAATCTCTCCCGGCGATACGGTCACGGTCACACTCGACGCGGCGACGGTCGCGCGCACTACGCTTTCGAAATGATGATTCACTGAAGGGGATTCTCCACATGTGCCTTGAACTGGGATTGAAGGACAAGGTCGCCGTCATCACCGGCGGCGGCGTCGGCATCGGCAAGGAGACCGCGCGCAAGCTGCTGCTCGCAGGCGCGAAGGTCGTGATCGCCGCGCGCACCGCATCCAAGCTGGAGGCGGCAGCCGAGGAGCTGCGCGCCGCAACGGGCGGCGAGATCATCGCCGTGCCGACCGACACCACCTCCAAGGAGTCGGTCGAGGCGCTCGTTGCAGCGGCGGTGGAGCGCTTCGGTGCTGTCCATATCCTCGTCAACTGCGCCGCAGCGCCCGGCGGTCTCGTCCGCAATGCGATCGAGCTTGCCGACGAGGACGCGCTGATGCTCGACCTCAACACCAAGCTGTTCGGCTATTTCCGTACCGCCAAGGCGTGCGTCCCGCACATGCGCAAGGCTGGCTGGGGCCGGATCGTCAATGTCGGTGGCCTGACCGCCCGCTGCACCGAAGCGCTATCGGGCATGCGCAACACCGCGCTCGTGCATTTCACCAAGACCCTCTCGGATGAGGTTGGGCGCGACGGGATCACCGTCAACATCATCCATCCGGGTGTCACGCGTACCGAGCATATCGAGGAATGGTTCGCGGAAATGGCGGCCGAGGAAGGCACGACCTTCGATGCGATCGTGGCGCGCGAAGCCGGCGATCCGGCGGCGCTCAAGCGGATGCTGGAAGTGGAGGAAGTCGCGGACCCCATCGTCTTCCTCTGCTCGCAGCTCGGCAGCGGGATCACCGGCGAGTCCATCGCCGTGGACGGCGGCCTTTCGCGCGCGGTCTTCCTCTGACGCGAGTGGGGCACCGGTCGCGAAACCGGTGCCCCATCGCCTCACGAGCGGAGCGAAATCTCAATCAGGTCGCCTGTTGCTTTCCAGAAGTGGCCCAGATCGTCGCAACCACGCTGAGGGCCAGCACTACGCAGCATGAATAGAGCATCAGGTCAAAGCTGCCCGTGCCGAGCGTCGCTGCCGCAGCGGCAGGACCAAGCCCGGTCCCGAACGTCTGGATCGATCCCATCGCGCAGACCACCCGACCGCGCTGACACGCTTCCGAACATATTCCCGAGAGCAATGGCTGGGCGAAGTTCCAGCTAAACATCATCAGGACGCAGGCAATCACGAACGCATTGTTCGTCACCTGGCCGCGGAACATCAGAAAGCCGATGATCCCCGCAATCGCGCTGACGATCAGCGGCCCCGAACGCCCCCAGCCCTGCGGAAGGAAGCCGGCAAGCCCTGCCGCGACGACGCCCGCCATTGTGCCGATGGAAAGTCCGCTGGCGATCGTTCCAATCGGTACGCCGCTTGCGATGCCGATGCGTTCGGAATAGGTCCATCCGGCACCCATCGCAAAAAACAGCAGGAACACGCCGACCAGCGATCCGAACGCGATGCGCCGATCAAGTACACCGCCGCCGGCAAACACATTCTCTTCGTCTGCGGAGCCATCCGGCAACGCTTTCAGCGACAGGATGACAAGCAGGCTCGCGCCGGCAATCGCGGCGAAAACGGCTCGGGGCGCAAACGCAGCCTGTATCTGCGGCAGCGCAACGAGAAAGGCCGAACTGAACAGCGCGCCTGCCACAAGATAGATGGAGAACGCCCGGTCAGGGTTACGGGCTCGGCCCAGCGCGGCAAAGGCAAAACCCACGGAGATTCCCGCCCCTGCCCCGGCTACCACCCGCGCTGCGGCCATCGCCACGAAATCGGTCGTAAGCCCTGTCAGCAGATTGCCCACGGCGATGAGCGCCAGCCCTGTCGCTACGGCCAGTCGCCACCGCACACGCGACAGCGCGAACGTGCTGAGGCCGATGGTCACGCCCATCGCGTTGATGTCCCACGCGACGAGGTAGCCAAGCTGGTCGTTGTCGAACCCGGTCTGCTGCGCAACAAGTGCGAGGAAACCCGGGGTGACGAATATCACGAGCGCGCCGATGATGCCCACCGCAACTGCACTTGCAAGTCCAGCGGGCGTCAACCGCGTTGCCGGCACCTTCGGAGGAACGGCCTGCTTCATCGTCATTGCCTGTTCCATCGCCTTGCCACTCCCCCGCGCCTCGCCTTGCAGTTCTCGTCAGGCAGGCAGAACATCCTGGATAGCCAGGGCAAAGCGGTCCACAATCTCGTCGGCGTCGTTCCGCGTGATGACCAGCGGCGGGGCGAAGACCAGCGTATCGCCAAGCGCGCGCGTGATGAGGCCCCGTTTGGCCGACGCCTGAAGTATCTGGCGCCCGGTGCGCGCGGTCGCCGGGAACATCTCCTTCGTTCCCCGATCCTTCATCAGTTCGATGCCGAGCATCAGGCCCTTACCGCGAATATCGCCGACATGCTGATGCTGGCTCAGACGGTCCCGGAGCGCCTGCAGCATGTAGGGACCGACGTCGGCGACATTTTCCACCACCTTCAGGTCGTCGATCAGCTTCAGCGCGGCCAGCGCCGCTGCCGCGCCGACCGGATGCGCCGAATAGGTATAGCCATGCCCGAACACGCCGGTCTTCGCGGCCGCGGCTTCGATCACGTCCCACACCTTGGGCGAGATGAAGCACACCGACATCGGGAAATAGCCGGACGTGACCCCCTTGGCCGAGGTGATCAGGTCAGGCTCATAGCCATATGTCTGGCTCCCCCAGTAGGTGCCAAGCCGGCCGAACCCGGAAACGACCTCGTCCGCTACCAGAAGGATATCGTGCTTTTTCAGAATCGGGCCGATCTCTTCGAAATAGCCTTCCGGCGGCGGGATCAGGCCACCTGCGCCCATCACCGCTTCGGCGAAGAATGCTGCAATCGTTTCCGCGCCTTCGCGTTCGATCACATCCTCCAGTTCCTTGGCAAGCTGGCGCGAATAGTCGCGCTCGCTCATTCCTTCCGGCGCGTTGCGATAATAATAGGGAGCGCTGACATGGATGATCGGCCCCTTGGGAAGATCGAACAGCGTGTGCATGCCCGGCAAGCCGGTGAGGCTGGCAGTGGCCACTCCCGACCCATGATAGGCATTCCACCGCGCGATGACTTTCTTCTTCTCAGGCTTGCCGCGAAGATTGTTATAGTACCACACCAGCTTGAGCTGGGTTTCGTTGGCGTCGCTGCCTGACGCGCCGAAGAAGACGCGCGACATCGGCACCGGGGCGCGTTCAAGCAAGGCTTCGGCGCACTGCGCGACAACGTCAGACGTCATTCCGTTGAACGTGTGGAAGAAGGCCAGACGCTCGCTCTGGCGGGCGATTGCGTCGGTTATCTCCCTGCGCCCGTATCCCAGATTGACGCACCACAGGCCTGCCATGCCATCGATATACTCGTTGCCGTCGACATCGCGGACCCGGATGCCGGATCCCGACTCCATGACGGTCGGACCTTCCGCCATCAGGTCGGCGACTGACGTAAACGGATGAAACTGGCTGCGCTGGTCGGCCTGAGCAACCTGCGAAAGCGTGTTTGCCATGTTCTCTTCTCCCCAGGTGGCCCCTACACTTCGAATCATATTAGGGCGGTTTCGACTGCCCGCAGCTATGGCCGACAAGTCATTTTCAAGCAACAGAGGATCGCATAAACGTTGTATTTTTGCAAATTAACAACAATCGGATTCCGCTCATGGGCAGGGATGGCGTCCATTCCTGCGGGATTGACAGCCCAGCGGTTGTACGAGAGGGAAGCGCGATGGAAGACAAGCCAGACCTCGGTAATGTGCTAGCGATGATGTCGTTCGCAGCCGTGGTGAGTTCGGGTGGCTTCTCGAATGCCGCGAAGTTGCTCGGCTATTCGAAGGCCGCCGTGAGCCGTCAGGTCGCGAAGCTGGAACAGAGCATGGGCGTCCGCCTGCTCGATCGTACCACGCGATCCGTCACCCTTACGCCTGCAGGGCGAGAGATGTACGCGCGCTGCGCCCGGATCGTCGAGGAGGTCAACGATGCGAACCAGACCATTTCGGGGATGGTTTCGCGCCCGCGCGGCGAACTGAAGGTCAATGCTCCCGTCGTTGCCTCGCTGTTCGACCTGACCGCGATCATGCCGGCCTTTCTCCGAAGCTACCCCGATGTCCGACTGTTCCTGAATCTGTCGGACACCAGGGCCGACCTCATCAAGGGACGCTTCGACGTCGCGTTCTGGATGGGCGATATCCTCGACTCCAGCGTGGAGTCGGTTCAGTTGCGCAGCTATCCGATGGCGCTCGTCGCGTCGCCTTCTTATCTGGACGTCGCCGGACGCCCGTCGATGGCGTCCGAACTGCGCGAGCATACCTGCATCGTGGAGACACATCTTTCCAAGCTCGGAGAATGGCGGCTGTCGGACGAGGTGATCATCCCGATCAACCGTGGCCCCCTGACCAGCAACTCGGTCCGCATGGCACGCCAGGCAACACTCGAGGGGCTCGGGATCAGCTTTCTGCCACGCTTCCTGGTCGAGGAGGACATCGCGGCCGGCAGGCTCGAGGCGCTACTGCCCGAAGTCGTGACACACAGCATCCCGCTTCACATCCTCTTCCCGCGCGGCCACTATTCGCTGTCGAAGGTACGCGCCTTTGTCGACTTTGTGAGCACCCGGATGCGCGACGAGACCGCAAGAGGCAATGGCACGCTGATCGGGCTGGCGGCCGCGCGATAGATTGCTGGCCTCGCAGCGAAGCGAACCGGGCGCAGCCGCCCCCTGCCATTCAGAGATCGAGGCAAGCGTTTTCAAAGCCGAACGCAAGCGCGCCAACGTTGCGTGCATAAGGATAGGGGTTGTTCGCGACATGCGCGCGCGCACAGTGGATATCGAGGAAGGCCCGCTGGATCACATTGTTCAGATAGATCGCCTTGCCGCCCGAAAACAGCATGAGCTTGTCAATGGCCTCCACGCACTTGCTGACCATGGACGTCGTGTGATGGCCCAGTTCCGCGCGGCGCTCCAGCGGCCAGTCACGACTGGCAGCCCGTCGCTCGAGCTCTGACAGATCGCTTTCAAGCCGCAACTCCAGGTCGTTGAGCGTCAGTTTTACATCGGCCACAGCTTCCTGGATTGCGCTGTCAGATGCCAACCGCTCGCCGGTGTACGTCGCGCGCTTCTCTCGCGTGTTGAGAATGAAGACCTCAAGCGCTCGGCGAAGCGCACCGAGCGAGGTCGTGGAGACGGTCCGGTTGAACATCTGGGCAAATGGTATGTGGAACAGGTCCGAGCGATTCACTGCGTGGCCGGGGCATGTCATGTGGAACATGTCGCGCTCACGCAGGACGCGGTGCGTCGGCACGAACACGTCGTCAACGACGATGTCGTTGCTTCCCGTCGGGCACAGTCCCATGGTGTGCCAGGTATCGACGATCTCATAGTCGCTGCGCGGCAACAGAAAGTTGAAAGGCTCGGGCTGGCCGTCGCCGTCCTGCGCCACCATGTTGGCACCCAGGATCACCCACTGGCAGTGCGCCGATCCGCTTGAGAAAGCCCAGCGCCCGCTCATCCTATAGCCGCCGTCCACCTTCGTCACCTTACCCATCGGCATATAGGACGAGCTGATCAACGTTGTCGGGTCGGTCGCCCAGACGTCCTCCGCCGCGCGCGGATCGAACAAGGCCAACTGCCAGTTATGGACGGCCACCACTCCGTACACCCAGGCACTGCCCATGCAGCCTTCCGCCAGCGTTCTGGCGATTTCGCAATAGACCCGGGGAGACAATGCATATCCGCCATAGTCCCGTGACTGGAGGACCTTGAAGAAGCCTGCCTCCTGAAACGCACGGATGGTGTCGGCCGAAACCTGGCGATTTCTGATAGCCTCGCCCTCACGCTCCTGCAGCATCGGGACCATGGCCCTTGCGCGCGCGATCAGAGCCTCACCCAGCGCCTCATCACCCCCTGGAGAGAAGCTGAAATCCTGCGCGGTCGCCATCTGAACACTCCCTGACATAGCAGTCCCTTGTTCCCGAATCATGTCTGCGGTGCCCGCCCAGCAAGCACATCTACCTTATTCGGCCGCCAACATCCGAGAAGCCTCTCGCGACCTCCGACAGCCCTGATCAAACCCATCAACCCGCTGGTAATTCTACCTCTTTTCAGAGCCAGCCCGTGAATTCCTCCCGCGGCGGGGCGTCGCCGGCGGCTCCATTGCGTTCCCGATTGGTAACAACACCATCATATTGTGCTTTATTGTAAACTATGAGACAACAAAAAAAGGGAGGCAAGGCGCTGCCGGGGAGGACAGGACAGCCTGCGTTCTGACACTGAGGCAAATTGGGGGATCAAATAATGCTATGCATCCACGCGGCGCGCCATGCCGCTCTGCTTATGGCGACCACCGCGCTCGCGTTACCGCTTTCGGTCGCGGCGCAGGAGGGCCCGGCTGCTGCTGACGTCAGCGAGAGCGAAGGACTCGCCGGCGAGATCGTCGTTACGGCGACCAAGCGCAGCGAAAGCCTGCAGCGCGTTCCGATTTCCGTCAGCGCCTTTTCGGGGGAACAGATCAACCGGCTGGGCATCACCGATACCACGCAGATCACGCAGCAGGTTCCGGCGCTGCGCGTCAACGCCTGGTCCCCCAACCTCACCATCTTCAGCCTGCGCGGGATTTCGCAGAGCAACTTCACCGACAATCTCGAAGCACCGGTCGCCGTCTATCAGGACAACGCCTATGTCGCGTCGATGAACGCGGTGGCGGGCCAGTTGTTCGATATCAAGCGAGTGGAGGTGCTTCGCGGACCGCAGGGCACGCTGTTCGGCCGCAACGCCACCGGCGGCCTGATCCATTATCTGAGCGAGGACGCGAGCAGAGACGATTTCAACGGCTATCTGCAGACCGAATATGGCCGGTTCGAGAGTTGGTCGGTTGAAGGCGCGGTCGGCGGACAGGTCGCCGAGGGCATCCGTTTCCGGGTCGCCGGGCGGCTGGAGAATGCCGACGGATACATCAAGTCGCGCGATACGGACATCAATGGTGACGGCGTCATCACCGCAGCGTTGCCGACCGACTTCACCAACGAACGTGGCAGTGGACAGGATCTGGGCGGTCGCGACGGCTGGGCGATGCGTGCCAACCTGCAGTTCGATCTATCGTCTGACGCAACCCTCAGCCTGTGGTACAAGCACAGCGAGGACAATCATGTCGCCACCGGCGGCTATGTGTTCGAGAACTGCAACTTTCTCCCCAACGGATTTTGCGACACCAACGCGGCCGGGCTCAGCGATGCGCAGAACGGCGTCCTGAACGGGAGCACCACCAACCCGGCCTCCCCATTCGAACATTTCGGCGAACGACCGGGTACGCTCGATCGCGTCATGAACAGCTATCAGGGCCAGCTCGACTGGGATTTTGGTGGCGTAACCCTGACGTCGATCACCAACTATCTCGAAATGGACAAGGTGTACGCCGAGGACGGTGATGGCGTTGCCCTGACGATCGTCAACGTCGATTCATACATTGATTTCAGCCAGTTCTCACAGGAATTGCGGCTCGCTGGCGAAACCGGCGCGCTCAAGTGGCAGGTCGGCGCATATTATCTCGATATGAAATATGACGGCTCGCACGCTGTCACCAACGCACCGATTATCGACCTTGCCATTGCAGGAAATGGTGGTGCATCGCTTCCAAAGGTCGATCAGCGGTATGTCATCGACTCGAAGAACTGGTCGTTGTTCGCGCAGGGTGATCTGCAGATCACAGATCAACTCTCGCTGACAGTGGGTGCGCGCTATTCCAAGGACACCAAGTCCATTGACTATCGCAACATCCTGAGCGACCCGACCTATGCGCCCCAGCCCGATCCTGTCCTTCTCTTCGACGACGAGGACATCGCCGCCGTTGTGCCGGGGGCCAATCGCGAGAAATATTCGGACTGGGCAGCGCGTGTCTCGCTCAACTACCAGATGACACCAGACACGCTACTGTTCGTATCGTGGAACCGAGGCATAAAGGGCGGCAACTGGTCGTTGTCATCGAATGTCCGGCCGGAAGAATTCCGCCATCGGCCTGAAACGCTGAACAGCTTTGAAGCGGGGTTCAAGACGGCACTGCTCGATCGGCGGCTGCGGTTGAACGGAACGTTGTTCCACTATCTCTACGACGACTATCAGGCCTTCTCGCTGGCGGGCGGCGTGCCCCATGTGTACAACAGCGACGCGCACTCGACCGGCGCAGAACTCGAAGCCTTTTTCTCGCCGAGCCGAAACTTCGACGCGGTTTTCGGCGCAACGTGGCAGCAGTCGAAGGTCGACAGCATACCTGCCACGGGCCAGCAGGTCACGGCGGCATTTTTCCCCGGAGCACCGGACTCGCAATACTGCACCAACAATGCCGGTGTGTTCACCTGCACCTTCCCGCAGCAGAACATCGTGGGCGCGGAGTTTCCGAATGCACCCAGGTTCAGCGTGAACTATCTGCTCCGCTACAATGTCGATGTTTCGAGCGGGAACCTCGCAGCACAGATCGACGGAGTCTGGTACGACGACCAGTTCCTCGAAGTGACGAATGGCCTCGGGTCGCTGCAAAAGGCGTACAATGTCACCAACGCCTCGCTAACCTACCGGCACGAGGGCACGGGCATCTCAATTACGGCTTGGGGTCGCAACATCTTCGACAAGGCATATCGGGCCTATATGCTGAACCTCGGCATCCTGGGCGTGACGTCAATCTATGCGCCGCCGGCAACCTATGGCGCGACGTTGCGCGTTCCGTTCGGCAGCAAGTAAAAAGAAAAGCCCCGGGGCGGACGGTCCCGGGGCTCGACATGGATGATCGGTGGCAGGTGCGAACGCTACTCCGGCCGGAGCCGCAACACCACGCTCTCGGCCTCGTCGGTCAGCGCGTAGAGATAGCCGTCAGGGCCCTGCTTCACATCCTTGAAGCGCTGATGCAGGTCGGTGAGGAGCGCTTCCTGCCGCTTCTCGTCGAGATCGTCGTTAGTGACCACGCGGATGAGCGAGCCGGTCCCGTTGATCTGGCCGCGCCGCGCACTGGTCACGAACAGATTGTTCTTCCAGCCGGGCATGGCATCGCCGGTATAGAATGTGATGCCGTTGGGCGCGATGGCGGGCAGCCATACCATGATCGGCCCTTCGGTCCCCTGCCCCACCGGCGCCTGCGGCAACCGCGATCCGCCATAGTTGGTGCCATAGCTGGATGTCGGCCAGCCATAGTTGCGGCCGGGCATCAACAGGTTGATCTCGTCGCCGCCCTGCGGCCCGTGCTCCGACGCCACGAGCCGGCCTGACCGCGGATCGATCGCGAGACCCAGCGGATCGCGGTGGCCGTAGGTCCAGATCTCCTTGCGTGCACCCGTCGCGCTGAAAAGGGGATTGTCGGCCGGGATCGTGCCATCGGGGCGGACACGCAGGACCTTGCCGTAGATGTTGTCGGTGCGTTGAGCCGATTCGATGTCGCCGGTGCTCAACGCGCCCACGGATACGAACAACGATCCCTCGCCATCGAAGATGATCCGCGACCCGCCGGTGCCGACCACCTGCTCCCCGACGATCAGATCCTGCACCTTTGTCAGCCGCAGCCCGTCAAGCTTCGCCCGGGCCAGAATGCTCGACGCCTTCAGCCGGCCGGCGCCTGCGTCATAGCTGGCCGGGCGATTGTAGGTGAAATAAAGCAATCCGTTCTTTGCGAACTCAGGGTGCGGAACGACGTCCTGGATTCCAAAGACATCGTCACGGTGAAGATGCTCTATGTCAGTATAGGATGGCACCGCCGCAATCGCCGCTGGTTCCAGGCGGGGACTTTCGGATGTCGCTCCACGAAGCAGCCTCAGCCGCTGACCACGCTCGACGATCAGCAGATCGCCGCCGGGAAGAAAGGCGAGGCTGTAGCCGTGCGCGAGCCCTCGCGCCACGACCTCGGCCTTCACGCGCGGCTGCTCGGCCGTTGCATAGAGGAAGGGTCCTGCACCCGGTGCGGAGGTCGGCACGCTGACCTCCTCCTCTTCCGCCGCGTGGACCGGAACGATACCTGGCACCCCGACGACAGCCAAGGCGACCAACCCGGCAGCGGTCATCTTCGCGATCTTCAAGCTACCCAACCCCATCAACGCCTCCCGCCGCAAACCATACACCCATTCGGTCATCCGGCGGACATTATCGCTAATGTCCGCCGATGCCTCATTGCAAGGGCGGCCACGCCCTTTGCAAACCGGGTCAGCGGCGCAGCGCCACCGTCACCCCGATCGTGCGCGGCCGGAAGGTACCCGACCGGAACAGGCTCGAAGCGGGATTGTCGTGACGCAGGCTCGTCAGCGGCAGGCTGTTGGTCACATTGTTCACGAAAAGACTGACATCGAGGTCCTTGTCGTTCGACAAGTCGAACCGGCTGCCGAGCCGCAGATCGAGCTGAGCAGTTTCCGGCGGCCGGGGCAAGGTGGGGTCAACGAGCGTCGACTCGAGATCGACCGGCTTGTCGATCTGGCTGCTGTAGCTGAAATCGGCACGGGCATAGAGCTCCGACGTCGGCAACTGATAGCGGTAATCGACATTCAACTGAACCGTCCAGGGCGCAACCTGCGGGAACGGCTCACCGGCCTTACGCACCGGGGTTCCACCTTCAGCGGGAAAGGGCTTCGTGTAGCGCGCGTTGATGTACGATGCCGAGGCACCCAACGTCAGACCGTCGAGCGGAGTGATCGACGCGGACAGGTCGAAGCCTTCTATCCGTGCGTCACCCAGGTTGATCACCGTCTGGATCGTACATTGCGGAAGCTCAAACAGCGTCTGCACATTGTTCCAGTCGATGCGGAAGGCCGATGCGTCGAGCGCGAGCTTGCCGCCAAAGAGACGGTTCTTGCTGCCGACCTCATAACTCCAGATCGAATCCGATTCTATCCGCTGCGCAGCCAGCGGATCTTTACCCAACTGCAGAAGCACGGGTTCACCCGCACAGTTGATGCCGACCGGCTGTGCCACGCCTGCACCGCGAACACCCTTGCTGGCGCTGGCATAAAAGAGATTGTTGCGATCTGCCTGGAACGAAACGCCGAATTTCGGCGTGAGCGATCGATCGGTATCGTTCAACCGGTCGGTCCGCCCCGCCGTTGCCGCCACAGGACCGGCGCTAAAGCCGACATAGTCATACTTGGCTATGGTATAGCGCAAACCTGCGGTCAACTTGACCCGATCGATGATCTCATAATCAGCCTGGGCATAGGCGGCATATTGTTCATCCCGGTGCTCATTGCGCTGAAACAACGAAAAGGCGCCTTGATACAGCTCCGTACCGAACACCGAAGTCAGGTCAGGAGCCGGTTCTTCTCCCAATGCCTCCAGTCCGAGATTGAATATCTCAAGGAACCGCTCGTCGCTCGAGGCGTATTGGTCACGAACATAGGATTTTTGAAAGAACAAACCCGCGATCCAATTGAAGCGGTCATCCTGATTGTTGTCCTGGATCCGCAGTTCCTGTGTGAAGGATTCCTGCTTGGTTTGGTTCCGAGTGAATGGAGCATAGTCCTCGAACCCTGCGGGGAAGGGCTTGTCGACGAAGCCTCCGGTGAAAGCGAAGGTAAGCGAGGTGTCGTCGCCGATCGTCTCGGTCGTGCGATGGAAGTAGGATGTATCCGAGATAAGGGTGACCGCTCCCAGATCCAGCTCGGCTTTGATCGCCGGCAAGTAGAAGCTGTCGTCACGCGGCTCGGAGCGTTGAATCAGGCCAAGGCGCAAGTTACCGGTGGCAAGGTTGGACGCCGAGACTTCGAAACGCGATCCGTTGGCGATCTCCTGATCCTGATAGAATATCGACGGAGTGATGGTGAGCGTCTCGGATGCGCGCAGCCCCACCGCAAGGCGTGCGGACAGCGTATCTGAACTGTTGATGTCGTTATCGACGAGTTCCCCCGTGTAGGGATCGAGCCTGTCGACATACCCGCCATCGCGGCGGTACCAGACGCTCGCCCGGAACCCGATCTTGTCAGGGACGATCGGTGCGCCCACCGCAACGCCCGCCTCATAGCTTTCGCTGCCATGCTTGGTGGTGGCAAGCTCAGTACGGGCGTAGACGTCGACATCGTCAAAGCTCGGACGCGGCGTGATGAACCGGATGGCACCGCCGACGGAGCCGCTACCGAACAGCGTACCTTGCGGCCCGCGCAGCACCTCTATGCGCTCAAGGTCGAAGACCTGCGGATAGGGATTGCTGAGCGAAGGACTGATGCCGACGCGCGTCTGCACAGGCGTATCGTCGATATAGATGCCGGTGGTCGGGATACCTGACGCAGAATCAACGCCGCGGATCGAGATGGAGGTCTGCCCCGTGCCGATGAGGATAGCCCCCTGCCCGAAGGTGATACCGGGCGTAATCGACGCAATGTCTGCGATCGAGCGAACGCCTTGAACGTCCAACTCTTCCTGGCCCTTCGCTACGATGCTAGCCGGAGTCCGGCTCAGTACCGTCGCCTTTCGCGTTGCGGTCACGACGATTTCGCCGGGGGCAGTGTCAGCGCCATCGTCCGACGCCATTTCCTGCGCATATCCCGGCGCTGACAGAAACGCAGCTGCCGAAAGCAGATACGGGGCGAGAGCACGCGCGCGGCGGCGTGTGAGAGCTGAATCCAACTGACTTCTCCCTTTTATCGATCAAGCCCGCGGCCGCACGATTTGCTGCGCATGACGAGGGCACATCAGGTCCGGCTGTTCCGAATCACCATGCATGTGGATATTTTATGTTTAAAGTATATGCAATCGCATTGACATCGTTCCGGGCTATGGTTGACGGTTGGCATGGATATACTGGTGGCGTGTCGCAGCGTTAGATGAGAGCTTGAGGGGCATTCAAACTGGCTAAATGGCAACGCAATTGATCATCCACGCCCGCCCCAGGACCGGCGACCGGCCGATATGACGCAGTATATCTCGTCGGAGGACCAGCGCCGCTTCGAGCAGGAAGCCGCGCGGTTCCGGTCCGTCCTCGCCAAAGCACGGTCCGTGAACCAGCTGCAGATCTTCGACTTCCTTGTCGAGCGGTCGACTGATCATCGCTCGCCCAAGGAGGTCGAGATCGCTCTCGCCCTCTCGGGCGACGCCGCCAGCCTCGAAACCGGCGTTGACTCTGGTGTCCGGGTCTACGTGCACCGGCTTCGCAAGCGGCTCGAGGACTATTATCGCGACAAGCCAGGCCTGCGTCTGGTGATCCCTAAGGGCGAGTATCGGATCGTCATGGAGGTCGATGCATCGGCTTCCGAGAACGGCGGCCGTTTGCCGTCTCTGGTGAAGGCACTGACGGCTCATCCGGCACTGAGCGCGGGTCTTGCGCTTATCCTGTGCGCCTTGCTGGCTCTGGCGGGCTGGACGGTGTTGCGGTTCCAACAGGGGAGCGGGATGGCATCGGGCCAGCCTGGCCGGTCGGCCGCAGGGATTTTCAGCGCACATTCTCCGTTGATTGTCATTGGGGACCGGATGTTCGTCGCCGAAAGCGAGGACCAGCGCAGCGTTCAGCGAATAACAATGGAACCAGACATTCAGTCTCGCGACGAACTCGGCGAATATCTCATGTCGCATCCCGAGGCCTTTTATCGCCTCTACGATTTCAACCTGCACTTCGCCCCCATTGCCTCCGTCGCGGCGGCCTGGCGTATCGAGGACGAGATCAGGAAAGACGACGGCACCGCAAGGAAGGGCTCTACCCTCCTGCCCATGTCCGCCCTGACCCCCGACATGGCGCGATCCCGCGCCCTCCTCTATGTCGGCCGGCTGTCGCAGCTCGGCATTCTCGAGCCCTATGTGTTTGCCGGCTCGCGTCTTAAGCTAGCGGCGTTCGACCGTCTTGCAGACGACCAGACGAACCGTGTTTTTGTCGGTGACGTCTATACGGAGACCCATGAACCCCCGCAGGTGGACTATGGCTACATCGCGTTCCGGAGTGGCCCTGAGGGCCATGTTCTCGGCGTGCTCGCCGGGCTTGGCGACCAGGGCACGGCGGCAATGGTAGACCTGCTGGCCGATCAACGGGCGTTGGCAGCTTTGAGGGCAAGAATGGGGAATGCGCGGTTCGAGGCCCTGTATGAGGTCAGGATGCGTGAGGGATTTGCCGCCAAGCGCAGACTCATCATGCTCAACAAGCTTCGTTAGATCCGACGTGCAATCTTGCTTGCGCGGGCGAAAATTCGCTTTAAACTTGAAGGAAAGGGGAGCCTATGCGCATTGCATGTTTGGGTGCCGGTCCAGCCGGCCTGTATTTCGCGATTTCAGCCAAGCTCCGCGACGCTGGTCATGAAATCCACGTGTTCGAACGAAACGCCCCGGGCGAGACGTTTGGATGGGGTGTCGTGTTCTCCGACCAGACAATGGCGAACCTCAGCGCCAACGATGCAGCGAGCGCCGAAGAGATGGTGCGCAGCCTGGCGCATTGGGACGAAATCGACGTGCAGGTCTCCGGCCGTTCGGTGGTGTCGTCCGGTCACGGGTTCATCGGGATCGGCCGCAAGCGGCTGCTCGAAATCCTGTCCGCCCGTGCCCTCGAACTGGGCGTCCACCTCCACTTCCGTCATTCCTTCGATGCTGATCTGACGCAGTTCGCGGACTTCGACCTGATCGTGGCGGCCGACGGCATCAACAGCCTGATCCGCACGGCCAATGCCGAACGGCTGGGTGCGACCGTCCAGGAACGGCAGAACAAATTCTGCTGGCTCGGCACCACCCGGCTGTTCGACGCCTTTGCCTTCCTGTTCGAAAAGACCGAGGCCGGGTGGATCTGGGCGCATGCCTATCGGTTCGACGACACGCATTCGACGTTCATCGTCGAATGTTCGCCGGAGACGTGGCGCGGTCTTGGCCTCGACCATATGGAGCAGGCTGAATCGATCGCGCTGTGCGAGAAGATTTTCGCGCGTCATCTCGACGGCCACGCGCTCCTTTCCAACGCGGCGCATCTTCGTGGGTCGGCGGCATGGATCAATTTCCGTCGTATCGCATGCGAACGCTGGTCGTTCGACAATGTCGTGCTGCTCGGAGACGCGGCGCACACCGCCCATTTCTCGATCGGATCGGGTACCAAGCTAGCGCTCGAGGATGCGATCGACCTGGCCAACGTCCTCGACAGGCCTGGTCTGGATGACAGGGCCGCACTGGCATCCGCGCTCGAGGATTATCGCGAGCAGCGCCAGCTTGAAGTTCTGAAGATCCAGAACAGCGCACGCAATTCCACCGAGTGGTTCGAAGCCGTCGACCGCTATATCGATTTTGATCTGCCGCAGTTCGCTTACTCGCTTATGACTCGCAGCCAGCGGGTCAGCCACGAGAATCTGCGCCTGCGCGATCCGCAATGGCTCGACGGTGTCGAGCGCTGGTTCGCGGACCGGGCCGGCTGCGGCAGTGCCGCACCGCGTCCAATGTTCACACCCTTCTCTCTGCGCGGCGCGTCCTTCGCCAACAGGATCGTCGTCCCGCCGATGCTGACCTACAGCGCCGACGCAGACGGCGGGACCACCCAGTTTCATGAGGTCCACTACGGCGCACGCGCATTGGGCGGCGCGGGTCTGGTGATGACCGAGACGCTTGCGGTCTCGCCCGAAGGGCGCGGGACGCCGGCTTGTCCTGGCCTCTATGCCGACCGTCATATCGGGGGCTGGGCGCGAATCGCCGCGTTCGCGCGAACGCATAGCCAGTCGCGCAGCTGCGCGCAGCTGGGCCATGCGGGTGCCAGGGCCGGATGCCGCGTCCCGCTGGGTACCAGTGGAAGGGACGTGCCGCTGGAGCCCGCCTGGCCGCTGCTGTCGTCGTCGGCACAGCCATGGAAGGCTGGCGGGGTCGTTCCTAAGGCGATGGACGATGCCGATATGGACCGGGTTGCAGCGGACTTCGTCGCGGCCGTTCGCAGAGCCGAGTCCGCCGGTTTCGACATGATCGAGATCCATGCTGGCCACGGTTCATTGCTCGCCAGCTTCATTTCGCCGGCCCTCAACCGCCGGACGGACGAATTCGGCGGGCTCCTCGACAACCGGCTGCGATTCCCGCTGCGAGTCATCGAGGCGGTCCGGGCGGCCTGGCCGGACGCCAAGCCGCTTGCCGTGCGCCTGTCAGCGAACGACTGGCTTGGTGACGCCGGTACAACGCCGGAGGACGCCGTCGAGATCGCTCGCAGGCTGAAGGACGCCGGAGTCGACCTGATCGACGTCTCGGCCGGCGAGACGACGCCCGACGAAAAGCCGGTCTATGGACGGATGTTCCAGACGCCGTTCGCCGACCAAATCCGCAACGAAGCGGGCATTCCTGTGATCGCCGTCGGCAACATCGTCGCTGCCGATCAGGTCAACAGCATCGTCATGGCGGGGCGGGCCGACATGGTCGCGCTGGGACGCCCTCACCTTGCCGATCCCGTCTGGACGCTGCGCGCATCCGCGGACGCGGACGATCGCTCGCAATACGTCCCGCCAGCGTACGTTGCGGGAATGGACCAAGCGCGTGCGCTTGCACGCAGCGCCAAGATGTCGTGAAGACACGGCGACCGGTCAACAGGAAGAATGTGATGAAATCCCAGAACACCTCGATCAAGCCTCGGCCAGCCGGGGCGGGGTCCCCCGAACTGAGGATGTGGGTACGGCTGCTGGCCTGTGCCAAGATCGGCGAGAAACGGCTCCGTCGGCGGTTCGACGATGAATTCGACACTACGCTGCCGCGTTTCGACGTGATGGCTGCGCTCGATCGTTCGCCGGAGGGCTTGCGAATGAGCGATCTCTCGCGCGCGCTGCTGGTGTCCAACGGCAATGTGACGCTGATCGTGAGGCAGTTGCAGGATCGCGGGCTGGTCGAAGTCAATGCGTCTCCCCACGACGGCCGGTCGGCAATCGTAAGGCTCAGCAACGAAGGCAGGAAGCGCTTCCTTGTGCTGGCCGAAGCGCACCATCGCTGGATCAAGGAGATGTTCGCCGATCTGCCGACGACCAAGGTAACAGACCTGGTCGGGGCGCTGGGAGACGTGCGCGCAATTCTAGGCCGAGAGGAATGACCTTGGGCTTCTGTACATCCACCCAGATTCGCTTTGGCCAGGTCGATGCGGCAGGGATCACATTCTATCCACGCTATTTCGAGATGTTGAACAATGCAGTGGAAGACTGGTTTGCACAGGCGTTGGGCGCAGATTTCAGGTCGATGCACATCGATCGTGGGATCGGTGTCCCGACCGTAAAACTGTCTGCCGAGTTTCTTTCACCCAGCATGTTAGGTGATCACATCAGCATCACGATCACACCTGTGCGTGTCGGTCGCAGCAGTTGCGCTTTCGAGGCATTGTTTTCGGCAGACGGCACCGACATATTGAAGGCCGAAGCGATACTGGTCTGTACGGACCTTGAGACTCGTCGGTCGGTTCCGTGGCCCGACGACATTCGACTGCGCATCACAGGCGAACTGACCGCCCTAGCCTGAATAATTGCGGTCGCGCGTCGGCGCATTGCGCTGAGGAGCCTGGGTCGTCACGTAAACCGACCCAGGCTCCGGTGCTCTAGCGGTCGTGCCCGCGCGACACAGCGCCGCGCGAGCCGATTAGGCGAGTCAGACGGCGACCACCGGGTGGCGCAGAGTGCCGATCCCTTCGACGCATGCCACGATCGTGTCACCGGGCCACACCCACTCCTGCGGATCGCGCCCGGCGCCGACGCCTGCGGGCGTGCCGGTTGCAATGATGTCGCCCGGCTCCAGCGTGATGCCCTTGCTGATGTCGGCGATCAGTTCATCGACCTTGAACAGCATGTAGGCGGTGTTGCTGCGCTGCTTCTCGACGCCGTTCACCGTCAGCCATAGATTCAGTGTCTGCGGATCGGGAATCTCGTCTGCGGTCACCACGACAGGCCCCATCGGGCAATAGCTGTCCTGTCCCTTTGAATAGATCCACTGGCCCGCCCGTCGGCAGTCACGCGCGCTCATGTCGATGCAGACAGTGTATCCGAACACATGGCCAAGCGCGTCCTCGCGCGCCACGCCCTTTGCCCTGGTTCCGATGATCGCCGCGAGCTCGACTTCCCAGTCGAGCTGCTGTGTGATCGAGCGATCATGCAGGATCGGTTCATCCGGCCCGATCACGCTGGTGGGTGGCTTGGAGAAGATCACGGGCTGCCTTGGCAGGTCGGGCGATGTATCGAGCGACTTGGCGCTTTCCGCCACATGCTCCGTGTAGTTCAGACCAATCCCGAATATGTTCTTGCGGGGACGCGGTATCGGTGCCAGCAGCTTGACGTTCGCAAGCGGAAGCGTGGTCCCGATAGGGAAGACGCCCTTCTGGTCCGCGATCATCGCCGACACCGCCGCTATGGCGTCCGGACCGAGATCGATCAAGTCGAGCATCGTCGACGGCAGCGGCGCACCCACGGCGGCACCAAAGCGGCCGAGATCGAGCGCGAGGCCGCCGACAACGACGCCGAGGCGCGCTTCGGCCTCCACCGAGACGCGATAGGTAATGAGACGCATTGCAGTTCCCTCTTTGGAAGATCGAATGTTTCAGGACGGATCAGGCGACGACAGGCTGGTGTCCGCCATTGTCCCCGAAGGCTTCCTCTCGATAGAGGCCTAGGGCACGCATCACGGGCAGATCGTGGAACGCGAACAGACAGGCATCCTCGCTGTCCGATGCGTTGGCATGCTCGTGGTACATCCATGCGGGTACAACGAAGATGTCGCGCTCACGCCAGTCAAACCGCTTGCCGTTGATGATCGAATAGCCTTCGCCCTTGCAGCACTGATAAACGAAGCTGCCGGTCTGCCGGTGGGCCTTCGTCCGCTCACCGGGGCGCAACATCTGCATGTGCGCGCCGATGGTCATCATCACGGGACCGCCAGTGTCTGGATTGACATATTCCATCAGCACGCCGTCGAACGGCGAGCCGTCGGTCACGCGCGCATATTTCTGCAGCGCCTCATAGGTTGGCGCCCATTCATATTTGAGCAGCGGCGAGTAACGCTTGTCCCAGGTCGATCCCCACGGACGAAGGCCGACATTGGCCCAGGTCGCCACCGAGTCGTCGATCGGAAAGCTGACCGCCTGGTTGAGGTCGGGATGAACTTCGTAGAAATTCGCCTCCAGCGCGTTCATCATCGGAATGTCGAGCCCGTCCTGCCAGATGCAGATCGATCCGTCTTCCGCTACGCCATGCTCGTGCCAGGTGCCGTTCGGCGTGAGCACGAAATCATTCGCACCCAGCGTCATCCTGTGGCCATCGACGTTGGTGAAGGCACCGGAACCCTCCATGATGAAACGCAGCGCCGAGGCGCTGTGGCGGTGGGACGAGGCGCACTCCCCCGGTTTCATGACCTGGAGCCCGGAATAGAGCCAGCCGACGGCGGCAACGACATCGCTGCGACCGGGGTTTTCGAGATAGACGACACGGCGGCCCGCTTCCTCCGGCGTCACAAGGTCGAGCGCGCGCAGGACGTCGTCACGCAGGTCGCGAAAGCGCCAGAGCATCGGCAGAGAAGACGAAACCGGCTCCCAAGGCTCGATCTTGTTGGCCACTGTCCACAATGCGCCGGTGCCGAGTTCCGACAGACGCTTGTAATAGGCCACGCGTTCGGGCGTATCCGCCACATTGGCACGACCGATCACATCTTCGCGATAGCTGTCATAAATTGCTTCGACCACGGCTAACCTCCCTGCCCGATTTATTACAGGCTTAAAATAAATTGCGCTGGAGTCAAATGGAACTATGATCGGGGTGCCCGGCCCCGCAGATTTGCACCGGGTCGAAGAGGAGCACCATGACACAGGCATTCACCGCGGCAGTCGTGCAGGCGGCTTCGGTCCCGACCGATTCCATGGCGTCCGCGGCAAAGGCCGCGGAACTGATCCGCGAGGCGGCCGGCAAGGACGCCCGGCTGATCGTCTTTCCGGAAGCCTTTCTGGGCGGCTATCCCAAGGGAGCGTCGTTCGGGACACCCGTCGGCATGCGCAGACCCGAAGGGCGCGAGGCATTTCTGCGCTATCATGAAGCCGCCATCGACATCGATGGACCCGAGATCGCCCTGCTCGCCGAAGCCACCGCGCAAACCGGCGCGTTTGTCGTGATCGGCGTCATCGAGCGTGACGGCGGCACCGTCTACTGCACGGCGCTGTTCCTCGATGGCGAGAAGGGCCTTGTCGCCAAACATCGCAAGCTGATGCCGACGGGCGCAGAGCGGTTGATATGGGGTTTCGGCGATGGGTCGACCATGCCGGTGATCGACACCACGCTGGGCAGGATCGGCGCGGTGATCTGCTGGGAAAACTACATGCCGATGATGCGTATGGCGATGTACGATCAGGGCGTCACGCTGTACTGCGCGCCCACCGCTGACGACCGTGATGCCTGGGCATCGTCGATGCGGCACATCGCGCTCGAAGGGCGCTGCTTCGTCCTGTCCGCCTGCCAGCACATAACCCGGGGTGCTTATCCGGCGGATTTCGACTGCGCGCTGGGCGACGACCCGGATACCGTGATGCTGCGCGGCGGCAGCCTGATCGTCGCGCCATTGGGCGAGGTTCTGGCCGGACCCGACTTCGCGGGCGAAACGATCCTCTATGCCCGGATCGATCCCGACGAAGTGGTTCGCGGCAAATATGATTTCGACGTCGCGGGTCATTACGCGCGGCCCGACGTCTTTACCCTGACAGTCAACGTCGTGCCGCAATCGCCCGTTCGCCGCGAGGGAGCACGCTGAATGCAATTCGACTTCTCCAGCCTGTCGCCATCAGAGCGCTACAAGCTCATGAGCGCCGCGATCACGCCCCGTCCCATTGCCTGGTTGACGACGGTGTCTCCGGAAGGCGTCCGCAATGCCGCACCTTACAGCTTCTTCAACATGATGGGCTCGGCACCGCCGCTGGTCGCGATCGGACTGATGCGGCGCCCCGACGGCAGCTACAAGGACAGTGCGCGCAATCTGCTGGAGACCCGCGAATTCGTCGTCAATCTCGTCAGTGAAGCCGATGCGGCGGCCATGAACTTCACCTGCATCGACGCGCCGCCGGAGTTCGACGAGCTGGACGCGGCAGATATCGAAACGACGCCATCGGTTGCGATTGCCCCGCCGCGTATCAGCTCTGCTCCAGTGGCGATGGAATGCAGGCTGTTCCACAGCATCGATGCGGGCCTCTCGACCGTGGTGCTGGGCGAAGTCGTTCAGTTCCACATCCGCGACGGGCTGGTCGATCCCGACCGGCTGCATGTCGACACGCTGGCCCTGCAACTTGTCGCTCGCATGCACGGCGACGGCTGGTACACCCGGTGTACCGACCTCTTCCAATTGCGCCGGCCGGTGTATAGCGAATGGCGTGAAACGACGGGCTGACGATCAGAGCGGGGCGTTCCAGTCCGCAAGGGGCAGGACGTCGAGATTGCTGACGCGATTGTCATTGGTCAGGCCCACGCGAATCTCGACCAGCCCGCGTTCGTACCGTGCCCGATAGCGGTGCGCCGTTTCGGCGCATGCCTTGCGCCGGTCGAACGGCGCAAGCGACTCGAGTGCCCCCATTCCATCTAGCATGCCGGCAATTTGGGCGGTCAGCTCCTCGAAGTCGAGTCGCGCGAAATCGGCGAAGTCCGAGTGCCGCGCCCGCCCGGCAGCGATGCTGTCGAGCAGCGCCCTGATGCGCGCCGTCGCCGCCGGATCGGCATCGGTCAGCGGCTCGGCTGGCCTGCGGGCGAGTGTCGGGTCGACCAGCCCCGCGATAGCACGCGCGACGGTCTGCGGGTCTGCGCCTTCTCCATTGGCGAAGACCGCAACCGTAAGATCGGCGGCGGGGTAATGCAGCGCATAGGTCTGGAATCCCTGCCAGCTCCCCGCTTGCCACCATGAGTCGGCATGAGCGGTGGACTCGCGATGCCATCCCGGAGCATAGGAACACACCGCCCCGTCAGTCAGTTGTGCAGGGCTGAACAGGACATTCCACGAACTCTGCCTGAGAAGCCGCTTCTGCGACAGCGCCGCCGCCCAAGCGGCGTAGTCCAGTACAGAAAGATAGAGCGAACCGTCGGCGGTGGAATTTGCCGTCGGCGCGATCCACTCGGCGTTGCGTAGCATTTCGTTCCGCAGCTCGTATCCTGCGGCTCGATTGGGAACGATCGCCATCTCGTCGATGCCGCGCGCGGTCGTCATGCCCAGCGGTTGGAACACCCGCTGCGCAAAGAACTTCGTCCAATGCGCGCCGGTAACCTCCTCGATCACGAAGCCGAGGACGATGTAGCCGGCATAGCTGAAGCGCCAGCGGGTGCCGGCAGCGAAATTCAGATCCTGCCGCGCGATGATGTCGAGCAGTTGGTCGTTGCTGTAGTCGGTTCGGAAATCCCCGTTGGGCGTCGCTGGCAGCCCCGAACTGTGGTTGAGGAGGTGGCGGATCGTGACGTCGCGCCATTTGCCGGGCGCGCGCGACAGGTATCTGCTGACCGGCGCGTCGAGATCGAGCTTGCCCTCCTCGACGAGCAGCATGATCGCGGCGGCCGTAACCTGCATCCCCGGGGCGCCCATCTTGAACAGCGTATCCGCATGGACAGGGACGCCATGCTCGACGTTCGCCTGCCCGAAGCCCTGCGCCCGCACGATGCGTCCCTCCCGCACCACGCTGATCGCGATACCCGGGACGCGGTGGCGTGCCATCTCGTCGCGCACCAGATCTTCGATGGGGTCGGCCCACCCGGTGGAGGGGGTGATCAGGGCTGCCAGCAGCGCGGCGGCGCCGAGGGCGGCGCGAACGGGTTCAATCATCGCCCGAATATCGCATCGAAGCCCGGCGGGCTCCATTGCCGATGCGGCCAGACTGTTTCTAGTCCCGGACAGATTCGGAGGGTGCAGCGGCCGGCGGTGTCACGGCATCTGCTGGGCCGGCTTTTCGACCGAGACAGGCCGATAGACCGGAACCTGGCTGGAATCGTCCCAAATACCGGCCGTCTTCAAAGGCCTGTTCACCACCAGATTGGCGCCCACATTCACGTTCCTGACTGTACGGACGCGAAACAGCGCCTCGAAGCCCTGCTCCTGCCGCACACGGTCGCTCCCGATCGACTGAAGGACGACGGGGTCGCCCGCCAGTTCGGCGACTTCCTTGAGCGCTGCGTCGCCCAGCCCCGCGATCACCAATATCCTGTTGCCGGCCGGTCCGGGCAGGGATGCGAGATAGCCGTAGTCGCGTCGTGCGATGCGCTCATCGGCCAGGATCATGCCGTCGCCATCATATCGCGTGCCGCTTGCACCATCGATCAGCCCATCCTGCTCCATATCGGCCTTGAAACCCGACGCCTGCAGCAAGGGGTCGCGCAGCAGGACGTTCATCCCGCTGAATAGACCGATGTAGATCAGATTGGAGGCGGTCAGCACTTCGGGCGTCAACTGAGACGATGCGATGAGGCGAACCCGCCTGCCCTGAAGCGAAGGCAGTTGCGCCAGTGCCGAGCGCAGATCGGACAGCGCCGTTATGGTTCCCGATGATACGAACTGCTGGTTATAGTCGAGTACCGTCGGCGCCGCCTCGGGGTTGAGTATCTGATACACGGTCAGATCCTCGCGGGTCGGCACGGTGCGATCCCATACAAGGCGCGGCCCCCTGCGCGCGGCGGAGGGCCCACCATCGCCGGTCTTGGCAAAGAGATAATAGTCGCCGATCACCACCGTGACGGGCCGCTCACCAGTCCCGATCGCGTTCCACGCGAGCGTCTGTTCCAGCTCGTTCTGCTCGCCCGAATGCAACCATGCGCCCACACCGATCGCGCCCACCAACAGTAGGCATGCCGCGACGCGCGCGACCGGGCGCGGACGGAGGCGCCAACGGCGTGCAGTCGGCTTGGGCTCACCCAGAGCGGACGCTTCGGGAGGTGGATCGTCGCCCAGAAGTTGAAGGCGATACTCGCCAACCGGGATCTGCAGGCGATCGCCCTCGGAATCCGCGAAGGCGGCGGCAAGAATCTTGCGGAGACGATGAACATAGACCCGGACATTCGCGTCGCGCCCGGAGCCGCCTACGCCATCCCTGTCGAACACCTCGCCGGCGATCTGCTGTTCCGAGGGAGACTGCCCTGCCATCGTCTGATCGAGCAGAAAGTCGAACAGCCGCAAAAGCCTGTCGGAGCGGTTGTTCTCCAGCGCCGCACGCGCGACGTGCGCCGCTGCTACCATTCGGGTGTCCATCGCAGCCCTTCGCACACTGTCCTGATCTGCTTGCCCCGGCATAGTACCTCGATTGTCAATTCCCTCGGGACTGCCCCAATTGTTGCATCATTGCAACAGTCGTCACCAACGCTCAGCGTCCGTCCGACATGCCAGCCCACAGCCGCCTAGCGGTTAGGAGACGCTCCGTAACAGGCTCTGAACCGGCCAAAAACGTGACGTTGCGTAGCCGTTGCGCAACTGTAACCCCCTTCGCCCGGCGCTGTCGCGTGATATCGTTGTCCAACGCATTTCGCTCGGAGGTGTCGTGAGAATCGCATGGGCGTGCAAATGTCTGCCGCCAGGAACTCCCGATATCGTCCGGAACCACAGAGTTGCTGACAAGGAGTTGCCTTGATGACCTTCCCCAACAAGATTGCGTTCACCGCACTCGCGCTGCTCGGCGCCGCAATTGCCGCTCCGGCCGTTGCGCACCATTCCTTTGCCATGTTCGATCAGACCAAGATCAGCCAGAAGGCGAAAGCGACAGTCGCCGAGTTTCGGTTCACCAACCCCCACTCCTTCGTCGTGGTCAACGTGCGAGAGGGCAACAGCCTGACGCGCTATGTCCTCGAGTGCAGCAGCGTGAACATGATGAGCAAGGCGGGATGGAAGCACAACACGCTGAAGGCGGGCGACACCGTCGACGTCACCTTCTATCCGCTAAGGAACGGTCGTCCCGGCGGGATGCTCAAGACGATCACGGTCGCCGACGGGCGCGTCCTCAGCGGCTGGTGATGGGCGTCGGCGACGCGCCGCCCCCGTTTCAATGACATAAAAAAAGCCCGGACCAAGCGAGAATATACGGCCGGGAGGAGAACCGGAATGCATATGTTGAAGAGCGCCCTTCTATCTGCCGCCGTTTTGGCGCTTTGTGCCGGGTCGGGCGCAGCGGCCAAGGATGCCAAGAACACTACACCGGTCGCTGCGGCCCAGGCAGTGGCGGAGCCGAACATCTCCGGCGTGTGGGAAATCTATCCCGACCCCTTCGCCGGCGAGGAGAATACCTTTCTGGAGCTGCCGGTGCCGGGCGGTGGTCCCAAGCTCAAGGAGCCCTACGCGACCGAGTGGAAGAATCTGCGCGCTGCCCGTGATCAGAAGCTGAAGGAAGGCACGCCGCTGGTCGACCCGAGCACCCAATGCCTGCCCGAAGGCATGCCGATGATCATGGGCGCGATCTTCCCGCTCGAAATCCTTCAGACCCCGGGTCGGGTGACGGTTCTCGCCGAGTTTCTTACACAGACGCGGCGCATCTACCTCAACCGCGAATTGCCGCCCGTGGGCGACATCAACCCCAACTTCTACGGCCTGTCGAGCGGTCGCTGGGAGGGGGACACGCTCGTCGTCACGACCAAGGGCGTGAAGGAGGACACGCGGTTCTTTGAGATACCGCACAGCGCCGAGATGGTGATCACCGAGCGGATCAGGCTGACCGGCCCCGATCTGATGGAAAATGTCATCACGATCGAAGATCCCAAGACGCTGCTTGAGCCCTACACCTT
Source organism: uncultured Sphingobium sp. (assembly GCA_964532255.1). Classification (GTDB taxonomy): domain Bacteria; phylum Pseudomonadota; class Alphaproteobacteria; order Sphingomonadales; family Sphingomonadaceae; genus Sphingobium. The sequence goes on along the minus strand of CAZHGR010000001.1, from coordinate 140,514 downwards.
CACCTACGGATACAAGCGCAATCACGAGTACGAGATGATGGAATATTTCTGCGAGCGCGAAGACCCGCTGTTCAAGGTGAGGAGCGACGGCACCGTCGAGATGAGGACGGCAGACGAGCTCAAGTGAGCTTCCAGGCGCGTGGCGGGTCCGGATGTGACCCGTCCCTCCCAAGACCGATGCTACGGAGACAGCTAATGCCGAGCAGACGTGACGTCCTTCGCAGAGCCGTGGCATTCGGGCTTATTGCCGCAGAGTCCGGGGGCGTCACCTCTGCGCTCGCAGGTGCGACCGGCCGGTCGCGTGCCGACCGCGTTCGTGCCGCTCGCCGGGTCGACGGTTCACTGCTCCGGCTGGGAGGACTCGGCGACGGCTACAAGATGACGGTCGCGGCCGACGGCAGGCAGATCGTCGTCGTCAACGACGGTCCCGGCTGGGCGTCCGGGCCCGCCACCTTCTACAGCAGCCGGCTCTGGACCGTCGACGGCACCCCGACGGCACCCAGATTCACCAACATGCCGGGCTATCCCGACATGGACCGCGCCGCGCGCAAGGAAGACGATCCGCATTATTACGGCCATGGCGTGCTTGCCGTGGGGCAGGATGTCTACCAGTTTCTCGCAACGCTCGACCATGCGGAGGACAGGCCGCGTCGATGGACAGGTGCGAAGCTGATCCACTCGCCGGACGGTGGTGCCTCGTGGCGCAACGGCGACGGATCGAGCCCCGTGGTGTGGGAGGATTGGCAGAACCAGACTCGCGAGCGCTTCGCCTTCTTCGACGAGCCCGACGGCTGCTTCTCGCTGCTGGCGTTTCTGCAACAAGGTCGCGCCTATTCTGCCAACCGCGACGGCTTCATCTATGTCTATGGCCTCAACGGCAGCGTCGACGGGCTGATGAATCAACTGGTCCTGTTCCGGGTCGCGAAGGACCGCCTCCTGCACCGCTCGGCCTACAGCTTTTTTGCCGGACGCGACCGGAGCGGCGGCGCGCGCTGGTCGGCCGACATTGCGGACCGCCAGCCGGTCCACAGCTTTCCCCGCGGCTGGGTCAGCTTCACCAATCTCTTCCCCGGCGACCTGGTCGTCGAATCCTGGCTCCCGAGCGTCGTCTACAATGAGTCGCTGCAACTCTACATGATGGCGAGCGCCGGCATAGGCTGCGCGCCGGACGGTACGGCGTTCGGCAAGCCGAGCTATCTGGGGCTGTGGGTGTCGGACCAGCCCTGGGGACCATGGCGGCAGGTTCACGAAGACAGCGCATGGACACCCGGTGGCGACCCGGAAGCCCGTGCCTACGCCCCGCAGATTGCGCCGGGATGGCTGGCTGCCGACGGCAAATCCTTCTGGCTGGCCTGGGCCGACCTCAAGGGGCTTCGCAAATTCGCAGCCGACGAAAGCCTGGTCGCCGCCGAGATGGACAAGGCCCGCACACCGACCGAACGGACCATGATCGAGGCAGAAATCCTGCGCCGCTACATGCCCGGTTTCTCCCTGACAGCCGAGAGATTCACCCTCGAGATTTGATCTTGCAGCCGCATTGACCTGCTTCACGACTCAATATATGCATTTGCATAGATAGAGGAGTGACGGAGTTTATGGCGGAACGGTCCTTTGCGAAGGAAGTGGAGCAGTTGCGCCTGGGAGACGGCGAGGTCTTCCGGGGGGAAGCGATCCTCGCGATCACCAAAGGGCTGCTGCAGGCGGGTGTCTCCTATGTCGGCGGCTACCAGGGTTCGCCCATCTCGCACCTGATGGACGTGCTCTCGGATGCACAGGACATTCTGGAAGAACTGGGCGTCAATTTCCAGAGTTCGGCGAATGAAGCGACCGCTGCGGCGATGCTGTCGGCGTCGGTCATGTATCCGCTGCGGGGTGCTGTCGCATGGAAGTCGACGGTGGGCACGAACGTGGCCTCCGACGCGCTGGCCAACCTTGCCTCCGGCGGCGTTACCGGCGGTGCCATGGTGATCGTCGGCGAGGACTATGGCGAAGGTTCCTCGATCATGCAGGAGCGCACGCACGCTTTCGCCATGAAGTCGCAGATGTGGCTGCTCGACCCCCGCCCCGACCATGGCTGCATCGTCAACCTGATCGCCAAGGGCTTTGAGCTGTCGGAAGCTACCAATACGCCCGTCATGCTGGAGGTACGGGTGCGGACGTGCCACATGCACGGCAGCTTCGTGTGCAAGGACAACGTCCGTCCTGACTTCTCGATCGACGACGCGCTCAACGCACCGCGTCGCGATCTCGGGCGCATCGTTCTACCACCGGCCGCCTATGTCCATGAGCAGGAGAAAATCCTGCATCGCATGCCTGCCGCAATCGACTTCATCCGCAACAACCGGCTCAATGAACGGTTCGGCCCGGAGGAAGGCAAGGTCGGCGTCATCCTGCAGGGCGGCATGTACAACAACGTCATCCGCGCGCTGCAGTATCTCGGCCTGTCCGACGCCTATGGCAACAGCCGCATCCCGCTGTACGTCATGAACGTCACCTATCCCATGATCGACAGCGAGATCGAGGCCTTCGCGGCGGGCAAGGACGCGGTCCTGATGATCGAGGAGGGCCAGCCGGAATATATCGAGCAGGCACTCAACACTGTTCTGCGTCGCAAGGGCATGAATGCCCGGATCCATGGCAAGGACGTGCTGCCGATGGGCGGCGACTATACAGTGGAGGCGATCGCCAACGGGCTGGAAGCCTTCCTGGAGAGGAGCGACACCACGCTCCTCGGCAACCGCGCGCCGCGCCCGGACGCGCGTCCCGCCCTCTCCTCGCCTGCAGTGGAGCGGCTGAAGACCGTCGTTCCTCCCCGGCCGCCGGGCCTGTGCACCGGCTGTCCGGAGCGACCGATCTTCGCGGCGATGAAGCTGGTCCACCAGGATCTCGGCGAGCATCATGTGGCAGCCGACATTGGCTGCCATCTCTTCTCGATCCTGCCGCCCTTCGATCTCGGCACCACGACCATGGGTTTCGGCCTGGGCGCAGCGTCGGCGTCCGCCTTCAGCCGCTCGACGGGCAAGCGGTCGATCGCGATCATGGGTGACGGTGGCTTCTGGCACAACGGCCTGACCAGCGGCATCGGCAACGCAGTCTACAACAAGCATGACGGGGTTTTCGTCATCGTCGACAATTTCTATTCCTCGGCTACCGGCGGCCAGGACATACTGTCTTCGCGCGCGCCAAACCGCAGCCGCAAGACCAACAACCCCATCGAAAAGGCAGTGCGAGGTGTTGGTGCGACCTGGGTGCGCGAGATCGACCGAACCTATGACGTTGGCCGGATGAAGCGTGTCCTGACCGAAGCCCTGACCACCAAGGAGGAAGGTCCCAAAATCATCATCGCGTCCTCCGAATGCATGCTCAACAAGCAGCGACGCGTGAAACCACAAGTCGCGAAGGCGATCGGTGCCGGTAAGCGGGTGGTGAAGGAACGGTTCGGCGTCGACGAGGATGTCTGCACGGGCGACCATGCCTGCATCCGCTTGTCCGGCTGCCCCTCGCTGTCGGTCAAGCAACTCGACGACCCGCTGCGCGACGATCCGGTCGCGGCGATCGACAACAGCTGCGTCGGTTGCGGCAACTGCGGGGAAGTCTCGGAGGCGGCCGTGCTGTGCCCGTCCTTCTATCGCGCCGAGATCATCCACAATCCGACATGGTGGGACCGGTTCAAGGATCGCCTGTCGATGACTCTGATCAGCTATCTTCAGAACCGGCGAGACCGGCGGCGCGCCGTAGTGGAGGCAGGCTGATGCGCGACGAGACCGTGAAACTCAAACTCGCGCCCGCGGGCGATCCGACCGAACGGCCGATCTCCATCGCCATCGTCGCCATGGGTGGTCAGGGCGGCGGCGTGCTGACGGGATGGATTGTCAGCCTGGCCGAAGCTGCGGGGTGGGTCGCGCAGTCGACCTCTGTCCCCGGTGTGGCGCAGCGTACCGGTGCCACCATCTACTATGTCGAGATGATGCAGCCGCGTGACGGTCAGATGCCTGTCCTGGCGCAAATGCCGACACCGGGCGACGTCGACGTGGTGCTGGCGTCCGAATATGTGGAGGCCGGCCGCTCGATCCTGCGCGGTATCGTGACACCCGATCGCACGACCCTGATCGCGTCGAGCCATCGATCATTCGCCATTTCCGAGAAGATGGCGCCGGGCGACGGTATCGTCGACGATACGGCTGTCGATGATGCTATCGGTGTGACGGCACGGCGCCGCGTCGTGTTCGACATGAACGATCTCGCCGTGTCGCATGGCAGCGTGATTTCGTCGGCGATGTTCGGCGCGCTCGCGGGATCGGGTGCGCTGCCCTTTCCCGCCGACGCCTATCGCGCGGTGATCGCTGCGGAGGGCAAGGGTGTTGCAGCGAGCATCAAGACCTTCGACGCCGCACTGGCGCGCGCAGAGAACCCTTCCCCACCCGCGCCGGACAAGCCCGTGCGCAAAAGCGCGCCGCCAGCCGCGACCGGACGACAGACAGCGGCGGTGGCGGATCTGGTGCGCCGGATCGAGACAGAGCTTGCCCCTCAGATCGCGCCGATGGCCATGCGCGGCCTCGCAAAGGTCGTGGACTTCCAGGACGCGGCCTATGGCCGTGACTATGTCGACCGGCTGGTCACCATGTACGCGCTCGATATGCGTCTTGAGGGTGCGCAGCGCGACTATATGTTGAGCGTGAACGCAGCAAAATATCTGGCGAATGCAATGGCCTATGATGATATCGTCCGTGTAGCCGATCTAAAGACGCGTGCCGCGCGGCGGCAGCGTATCGCCGAGGAGATCGCCGTCGGTCCCGACCGGCTGTTCGGAACGACCGAGTTCATGCATCCCCGGCTTGAGGAGATCATGGGAATCGCTCCTGTCTGGCTGGCGAACTGGTTGAACCGGCATCCACGCCTCTATCGGTGGATCGACCGCCGGGTTAGCAAGGGCCGCAGGGTAAGGACATATTCGCCGGCCTGGTTCCTGCTGCTCTACACGGTCGCGGGCCTTCGCGGAATGCGGCGAGCCTCGCTTCGTCATGCACAGGAAGTAGCGCATCGCGACGCCTGGTGGTCCATGGCGATGGAACTCGCCTCGTCGAACTACGCGCTCGGCGTGGAGGTGTTGAAGTGCCGCCGGCTCGTTAAAGGCTATTCCGATACCCATGCGCGAGGTCTGAGCAAGTTCGACAAGGTGACGGGCGAAATCCTCAGGATCGCGGCGCGCAAGGACGCAGCCGACTGGGCGCGTCGCCTGCGCGAGGTGGCGATTCGCGACCATGGCACGACCGATCTTGACGGGCTGATCACGACGATCCGGTCCTTCGCATGAAGAGGGCTTGTCTCGCAAAGTACCGCGCCGCATTAGGTGACGGGCTTCGGCATATGGAGGCCGCCCCATCACCAATAGGATGATAATGCCCGTTGCAAAATCCCAGATGGCCGTTCATCCCGACGATCGGGCGGGACGCAATCTTGAGACCCGCGTCTGGCTCAAGCTGCTGCGGCTGCACGGTGACATATTCGAACGTCTCAACCGGATGATGGGACAGGAGCTCGATATCACCCTGGCCAAGTTCGACGTCCTTGCGCAGCTCGAACGCTTTCCAGAAGGGCTCACGCACGGCAGCCTGTCGCGCTTACTCAAGGTCACCGGCGGCAACGTGACCGGACTGGTGCGCCGGCTGGAGGCCGACGGCCTCGTGTCGCGCGAAATGTCGACCGACGACCGGCGGATGTTCGTCATCCGCCTTACCTCCGGCGGCAGGACCGTCTACCACCGGGCGCGTGAGCGTCACGACGCGTTGTTGCGGGAGATGTTCAACGGCCTGCCTGCCCCGGACCTGGAAGCTGCACGGCAATGGCTGGAACGGATCGACGAGCAGCTCCGGACCAACCGCGCGAGTCGCCGCACATGACCATCAAGGGCCCACCAGCCAGCTATCACGAACTGCAACGCAATATCTCCTACCTGGTCAACAGGTTGGCAAGCGTAGGCCAGATCGTGCAACATCAATTGCTGCAGAACGATGGCATCAATCTGATCGTCCTGCGGGCGCTCTCCGTTCTCAGCATAGACGATGGCCTGACGATCAACGAGCTTTCGAACCGGATCTTCGTTGAACAGTCGTCGACCAGTCGCGCCGTCGATGCAATGGTCTCCCTCAACCTCGTCGAACGGCGCATTCCGGCACATGATCAGCGCCGCCGGGAAATCACGCTGACCGACCATGGAAGGGAACAGCTCCGGCAATCTTGGCCGGCCATGGAGACCTACGTCAGCACCCTCGTCGATGGCATTTCGCCTGCCGATCTGGAAACCTGCCGAACCGCCCTCGCGCGCATGACCGACAATATCGCAAAACTCAGGAAGTAGGTGGCAGAACCCGGCGCGTCGCCCGGTTGACAGCGTGATCTTTAGCTATAAACATATGCGTGTGCATTTAAATGTGCCGCTCGGCGTTTTCGTCGGCATGCAGGGGTGGATCGGGGATGACAAAGCACGGCACCATATTCGAGCGATTCCTCGAAACGGCGAGAGAGTATCCCCAACGACCGTTTCTGAACGTCTTGCCGGAAACGTCCGGCATCTATGGAATTCCGGCCGGCGAAATCAGCTATGCGGAAATGCTGGCGAATATCCTCGACCGGCAGCGGGCGCTGAGCGACGCGGGTGTCGGCGAAGGGACGCGCATCGGCCTGCTGCTCCAGAACCGGCCGGACTTCATCGCGATCTGGTTTGCGGCGAACCATCTCGGTGCATCCGTCGTGCCGATCAACCCGGACCTCAGGCGCAGTGAACTGGAATATCTGATCGATCATTCCGGAATGGCGGCTGCCTTTGTACTGCCTGAGCGCTGCGCGGAGATCGCTGCGGCAGCCGCAGCGGTCGGCAGCGACCTGACGCCGGTGACGCCGCACGACCCGCTTCCTCGCCTGGCGAGCCCCGGCGGCGCGCCGGCAGGCGAGGACAGCCAGCGGGAAGCGGCGCTTCTCTATACCTCGGGCACCACGGGTAGCCCCAAGGGCTGCGTCCTCACCAACGAGTATTTTCTCCATTCGGGCGACTGGTACCGGAACAGCGGCAATCTCATCACGCTGATGCAGGGAGAGGAGCGGATGCTCACCCCGCTGCCGGTCTTTCACATGAATGCCATGGCTGTGTCGGTCATGGCGATGGTGACCGTGGCGGGCTGTCTGACGATGCTCGACCGCTTCCACGCATCCACATGGTGGCAGTCCGTCCGCGATAGCCGGGCGACGTGCCTCCACTATCTGGGCGTGATGCCGGCGATATTGATGAAGGCTCCGCCCACGCCGGACGACAGGGCGCACAATGTGCGCTTCGGCTTCGGTGCCGGCGTGCCCGCGGAACTGCACGGCCCGTTCGAGCAGCGCTTCGGTTTTCCTTTGATCGAGGCATGGGCGATGACCGAGACGGGCAGCGGCGGCGTCATCAGCGCCCATCGCGAACCTCGGAAGATCGGCACTGCCTGCTTCGGGCGGCCCACCGCCGACGTCGAAATCCGCATTGTCGATGAGCAAGGCCATGATGTCGCCGACGGGCTGCCCGGCGAGTTGCTGGTGCGACGCGCTGGGAACAATCCACGCTACGGCTTTTTCCGGGAATATCTCCACAATGCCGAGGCAACGCAGGAGGCGTGGCGAGACGGATGGCTCCACACCGGCGATGTCGTCTCTCGCGACGAGGACGGCGACCTGCATTTCGTCGACCGCAAGAAGAATGTGATCCGCCGGTCGGGCGAGAATATCTCGCCGGTTGAGGTCGAAACGATTCTGGCAAAGCATCCGGCGATCCGGCAAGTTGCCGTGGCAGCGACGCCGGACGCTGTTCGCGGTGATGAGGTGGCGGCTCTGATCATTGCCGACGATGCCGCCGACGAACCGGCACTCGCGGAGGAAATCGCGCGCTGGAGCCTTGGTGAGATGGCTTATTACAAGGTGCCCGGCTGGATCGGTTTCGTGACGGAATTGCCGCGCACCCCCACCGAAAAAATCTTGCGCGCGGCACTCAAGGATCTCGTCGCCCGGACAATGGCGGCGGGATCATTCCATGATACGCGCTCGCTCAAGAACCGCAAGGGATGAGCCGCAAGCGTACCACTTATGACGACGTGGTCGTCTGTGCGCCGGTCACCGTTCCCTACGAGCGCTTTTCGCCGGAAAGCGCGCACTGGTGGACCGCGCGCGCGCTGCGCGAGATCGGGCGTACGACCGGCCTGGGTCCAACGGACATCGACGGCTTCTGCTTCAGCAGCTTTTCGGCGGGACCCGATAGCGTCGTGGGGATGACCCAGCATCTGGGCCTCACCCCCCGCTGGCTCGACGATCTGCCGACGGGTGGCGCCAGCGGCGTGATGGCACTGCGCAGGGCGGCGCGCGCCGTTCAGTGCGGCGATGCCGAGGTCGTTGTCTGCGTCGCCGCCGACACCAATCATATCGACAGTTTTCGGCGCAGCCTGAGCGGCTTTTCGCGATTCTCGCGCGATGCGGTCTATCCCTATGGGTTCGGCGGCCCAAACGCCACCTTCGCCCTGATCACCGACGCCTATATGCGCGCCTATGGCGTGACCCGGGAGGATTTCGGCAAGCTGTGCGTCGCCCAGCGCGCCAATGCGCTTTCCAACCCGCTCGCGCTCCAACGGCAGCCGCTGACCATGGATGCCTATCTCAAGGCGCGCCCCATCGCCGACCCGGTTCACCTGTTCGACTGCGTGATGCCATGCGCAGGTGCCGAGGCCTTCATAGTGACAACGCCCGAGATCGCGGACCAACGCGGCCTTCCCGCCGCGAGCCTCCTGGCAACGATCGAGCGCCACAACGCCTTCCCCGACGATCCCGTGCAACTGCGCGGAGGTTGGGCCATGGACATTGACGAGTTCTGGGAGATGGCCGGCATCGCGCCACAGGACGTCGACCTCCTCCAAGTCTATGACGATTATCCCGTGATCGTCGCCATGCAGATCGAGGATCTCGGCTTCTGCGAAAAGGGTGCCATTGCCGATTTCATCCGCCGGACGAGCTTCGAGATTGATGGCGACCTGCCGCTCAACACGAATGGCGGTCAGTTGTCAGCCGGCCAGGCCGGCGCGGCCGGAGGCTTCCAGAACGTGACCGAATGTCTGCGACAGATCATCGGCCGGCCGCTCGGCGCGCAGGTGCCAGATGCGGAAATCGGCGTGGTTTCGGGCTTCGGGCTCGTCAACTACGATCGCGGCGTCTGCACCGGCGCGGTTGCGATGAAGGCGCTTCGATGACCCGCCGCGCGCCCCGCGAGGACCGCGATCCGCTGGCACGGAAGAAGGCGCGGCCTGTCCCGCCGGGGGAACGCAGCCGGGCAATGCACGCCATGTCGGCCCTCGCCGCGCAGGGCCGGTTTGTTCTGCAGGTTTGTGAAAGCTGCGGCACTGCAACCTATCCGCCGCGTGACGCCTGCCCGCAATGCTGGGGAGACCTCGCATGGCGGGATTGCAATCGTGGCGCGCAGGTCCTTTGCGAAACGACGATCCGCGTCTCGACCGATCTGTATTTCCGGGACCACATGCCCTGGCGCATGGGCAAGATTGTACTGGATGCCGGACCGGTGGCGCTGGCCCATCTGCACCGCGACCTGGCACCGGACGACCGCGCCGAAATGCATCTGATGCTGGACAGGGGCGGCAACGCGGCGATGGTCGCCATTCCTCCTGGAGGAGCCTTCGACATGACCGATCCACAGCTGCGCGAGTTCGTCGTGCCGGTAAAGGGTGCCACCGTGCTGGTGAGCGATGCACGAAGTGCGATCGGCGGGGCGGTCGTCAAGGCCCTGCACATGGCGGGCGCGCGGCTCGTCGTGGCAGGACTGCAACCGCCCGGACGCGCGGCAGACAGTCTCAATCCGATATTGATGCAGGACGGCGTCCAGCCGGTGCCGCTGGATATCGTCGATCCTGTCAGCGTGTCGGAAGCGCTCAGCAAAATCGGCGGACCGCTCGACATCGTCGTCAATACCGCGCGTCATGTGCGTCAGGGCGGTGTCAGCCAGCACGGCAACCTTATCGATCAAAGGCATGCTTTCGACATCTGCGCGATGGGCCTTGCGCGACTGGCACAGGCTTGCGCACCGATGCTGGCCGGGCGAGCCGCCGGCGCATTCGTCGACATCATCTCGATCGACGCGCTCAGCGGCGCGGCCGGCCAGGCCGGCAGTGCCGCCGCCGAGGCTGCGCGCCTGTCGCTTGTCCAATCCTTCCGTCACGAGATGCGCAGCGCCGGAGTTCGTGTGATGTCGGTGTTCACCGGCCCAACGGAGGACGAGCATCACCAGTCACTGCCACCGCCCAAGGTGGCGCCGGTCCGCCTTGCCAAAGCTGTCGTGGACGCGCTCGAAAAAGGCCTGGAACAGAGCTGCGTCGGCGAGGTCGCCACCGACGCAATGCAACGATGGCTCGCAAACCCCGCACTCTACGCAAGGGAGAAGAATCTGTGACGGCTTCCCAGAACGTCCTGACCGGGCTCCTCGGTGGACTGGCCGACGGTGGCATTCGCGCGGTCGACCTGACCAACATCCTGTCCAGCGACTTTCCGGTCATCGTGCTGCCATCCGAGTTCGGCCAGTGCGAGCCGTTCAGGATGGAGACCGTATCCCGCTACGATGCCAACGGTCCGGCCTGGTACTGGAACAATATCTCGATGAACGAACATACCGGCACGCATTTCGATGCGCCGGCACATTGGATCACGGGGCGCGACATTCCCAACGGGACCGTTGACGCCATCGCGCCACGCGACTTCATCCATCCGGCTGTGGTCGTCGATATCAGCGATGAGGCAGCGGCGGACGCGGACTTCATCGTCACCCGCGCATTCCTGGAGCAGTGGGAATCGCGCCATGGCCCTATCCCGCCCCGCCACTGGATCCTGCTGCGCAGCGGATGGTCCAAGCGCGTCGGCACCCTCGCCTACCTCAACCTCAAGGACGACGGCGCCCATTCGCCCGGCCCTGACGGCGATGCGATGCGATTCCTCGTCCACGACCGGGACTGTATCGGCCTTGGTGTCGAAACAGTCGGGACCGACGCCGGACAGGCATCGCTGTTCGACGAGCCGCTGCCAGCGCACTCGATCCTCCATGGCAATGGTCGCTATGGCCTGCAATGCCTGACGAACCTCGACCAGCTTCCGGTTTTCGGGTCGGTGATCGTCGCGATGCCGCTGAAGATCAAGGGCGGCTCGGGCAGTCCGCTGCGCGTCATGGCACTGGTCCCCGGCAACGCGGCATGATGCCGCTCACGGCGGACCGATTGGCCGCAACTGCAACCTATGGCGACATCAGCGCAATTCCGCGCGGACGTGAACTCGCATTGCATGGCGACAACGATCGCGCTGTGCGATCCGCAGCAGGAATAAGTCCGGTTCCATGAGCATGAGCCAAGAGAGCACGCCTCCCCAGAAGGGACTCATGAAGGGCCTGCTGGGAACCGGCGATATCATTTTCATGATCCTGGCCTGTGCTGCCCCGATGGGTGTGCTGGCGGGGATCATCCCCCTTGGCTTCGCGTTTGGCAACGGCGCCGGCATGCCAGGCACACAGTTGATGGTCTGCGCGGTCATGTTGCTGTTCGCGGTAGGCTATGTCCGCATGGTTCCGCACGTGCGCAATGCCGGAGCCTTCTACGCCTATATTGCGGTCAGCCTGAACAAGGAGGCAGGGATCGCCGCCGCCTATGTGGCGGTCGTCGCCTATATCTGCGCCGCTTCCTCGGTGCTGGGCGCAATGGCCTTCTTCGCGTCCGACCTGATGCAGAGCGCCTTCGGCCTCTCCACGCGATGGGAGATTTGGGCTGCTGCGGCCATTGCCATCATCGCCTGGCTCGGTTTTCGCAAGATTACCATGGCCGCGCATGTGCTCGCGGTGGCCTTGCTGCTCGAAGTCGGACTGATTGTCGTGATAAATGCCCTGATCCTCTTTGAGACGGGCTTTTCAGGGCTGGATTTTACCAGCTTCCGTCCCGACACGATCTTCGCACCCGGCCTGGGCATCGCGCTCATCTACGCCATCAACGGCTGCATCGGCTTCGAGGCGACGGCCATTTACCAGGAAGAGGCGCACGACCGCGAGCGGACGATTCCTCGCGCCACTTATGGGGCGGTGCTCGTGCTGGGCACCTTCTATGTACTGTCGTCCTGGTGCCTCGTCCTCGCCGTCTCCGCCGACCGCATCCAGGAAGTCGCTGCCGCCGATCCCGGCCGCTTGGTGACGGGAATAGCGTCGCGTTATCTCGGCGAATTCGGCCGGAACGCGCTCAACCTGCTGACCGTGACAAGCCTCTTCGCGGCCGGACTGGGCTTTTTCAACAACATCTCGCGATATATCTTCGCCCTGTCGCGCGACGGGCTGATCCCTCCGGTGTTCGGTCGGGTCCACCCACGCCATGGCTCGCCCTATATCGCCTCGCTGCTCCTCACCGCCATATTGATCGTGACGATCGGGGCATTCGCAGCCGCCGGCCTCGACCCGCTTCTCACCCTGTCGACGAGTCTGTCGTCGATGGGCGCTGTGGGCCTGGAGATCCTGCTCGCCGCGACGTCGCTCTCCATCCCGCTGTTCTTTGCGCGGCGCGGCGAATATTCGCTGGGCAAGACGGCAGCGCCGCTGCTCGGCGGGATCATCATCGCCGCGATCACCTATCTATCGCTCACGAACTATTCCGCGCTGACGGGGACCGATCTGACGCTCGTCAATCGCCTCCCCCTGCTATTCGCCGTCCTCGTACTATTCGGCCTGGTCCACGGCCTTTACCTGCGCAAGCGTCATCCGGACGTGCATGCCCGCGTCGGTTCGACCCAGGTAGAGGGTGACTCTCTCGAGAGCGATGTGGACGCCAGCCCCTCTTCGCAACCGTCCGTCGCCCTCGCCCGGAGCCCATCATGACCACCATCGACGCTGTTCTCCCGTCCTCGCCCACCCTTCCGAGCGGCCGCATGCTGGTCGACGGAGCACTGGTCACGCCGGTTCGCTCCGATCGGATGATCGATGCCGTCGACCCGACGACCGGTCGCACCATCATGCCGTTTCACGCCTGCGATACCGACGATGTCGAGCGTGCGGTGCGAGCCGCTCACGCCTGCTTTGAAAGCGCTGCGTGGCAGCGCATGCGCCCGCTCGACCGCGGGCGGCTGCTCGAGACGCTGGCGCTGCTGGTCGAACAGCATCGGGATGAACTCGCCGCTCTGGAGTCGCTGGACAGCGGCAAGCTGCTGGCGGTGACTCGCGCAATCGATCTGCAATTCACCATCGACGGGCTGCGATATTTCGCCGGATGGGCGTCGAAGATCGCTGGCGAATATGTCACACACAATCCGCTGGTCCCCGAGGATGCGGTGTATCGCGCCTTCACCCAGCGGCGCCCGGTCGGCGTCGTCGGCGGGATTACGCCATGGAATTTTCCGATCGGTCAGGCGATCCAGAAGATCGCCCCGGCCATAGCATTCGGTTGCACCGTCGTTCTCAAGCCATCGGAGGAGTCGTCGCTCACCACGCTCCGGCTCGGCGAACTCATCGCGGAAGCGGGCTTCCCCGCAGGGGCGGTCAATATCGTCACTGGCTATGGCGCCGATGCGGGCGCTGCGCTGGTGGAGCATCCGCTGGTCCGCAAGATCGCCTTCACCGGGTCAACCGCCACCGGACAGCGCATCCTGGCGGCGTCGGCCGCAACGATGAAGCGAGTCACGCTCGAACTCGGCGGCAAATCGCCCACAATCATTCTGGCGGATGCCAATCTCGATCGCGCGATCGCCGGCGCTGCCGCCGCCATTTTCTCCAATTCCGGGCAAATCTGTACCGCCGGCTCGCGCTTGCTTGTCGAAGCACCGATCTACGATCAGGTGATGGAAGGCGTGTGTCGCATCGCGGACAGCCTGCAGATCGGTTCGCCCTTCGATCCCGCGACACAGATCGGCCCTGTGATCTCGCGCCGGCAGCGCGACAGGATCAGTTCTATCGTCGATCACGGCCGTGCCGAGGGCGCCGCCGTGCTGGCAGGGGCCACAGCCGGCGAAGAACCGGGCTGGTTCTACAAACCGACCGTACTGGGCGGCGTGGAAAGCGACATGACCGTCATGCGCGAGGAAATTTTCGGCCCGGTCGTCTGTGCGATGCGGGTCGACGACCCTGCCGACTTCGTGCGACTGGCCAACGATACGCCGTTCGGTCTCGCAGCGAGCATCTGGACGACAAATCTCGACCGCGCCCATTTGCTGGCCGAGCGGATCGAGGCAGGCACGGTCTGGCTCAACACGCATAACGTGCTCGACCTTGCCATGCCCTTCGGCGGCAGCAAACTGTCCGGTCTGGGCCGCGAATTCGGCAGCGAGGCGGTCCATGCGTTCACCGAGCCGAAAGCGGTCTGCATGCGCCTCGAAGGCGGATCCGTGTTCGGCTGAGCGCTTCAGCTCCTGTTACCGCGCTCCGCCAGGACGACTCCTCCGATCGCGAGCACGCCCCCGAACAGGAGCGAAACGCTTGCCGCCTCGCCCAGAAACGCGACCGCCAGCGCCACGGTGGCAACCGGCAGGAGGTTGAAGAACAACGCTGCGCGCGCCGGCCCGACGCGTGCGACCCCATGCATCCAGAGCAACGGCGCGGCTATCGACGCCAGCGCGCCGGCGTAGAGAACAAGCCCCAGATTTGCGGAGCCGAGGCCCTGGCGGTCTCCGAGGAGCATGAGCGGCAGCAGAAGGACCGTAGCCGCGCTTGCCTGCACGAACAGATCGCTCGTCATCGGCAAGGCCCCGCGCCACCGCTTCAGCAGGACGCTGTATAGCGCAAAGCAGCCGGTCGCAGCGAGCATGACGAGGTCGCCACGATTGATCGCAAGGCCTAGCAACGCACCAGGCTGTCCGTGCGACACCACAATGGCTACTCCGACCAGCGAGATGAGAGCGCCTGCGATTGCGCGCCTGCCTGCCGCCGTTCGTTCGAACCATGAGGCCAGCAAGATGGCCATAAGCGGCATCAGCGCCTGGATGATGCCGAGGTTGATCGCCGTAGTGTCGCGCGCCGCAAGATACATGAGATAGGGGAAAAGCGCGCAGCCGAGCAGACCCAGCAGTGCAAGGCGCGCGACGCGGCCGCGAAACTCGGACTTCTGGCGCATGATCGGTCCAACGGCGACGGGCGCGAGCAGCAGCGCCGCAAACGCCCAGCGATAGAAGGTGATCTCCGCCGGCGTAATGACGGTCGCCGACGCCTTGGTGACGACGGCATTGCCTCCCCAGAGCAAAACCGCCGCCAGAGGCAGCAGTGTATCGAGCACGGCGGTTGGTCCCGTCAGAACCGGTCCAACCTGTAGGGGGTGGGATCGATGATCGGTCGCTTCCCCGTGATGATGTCGGCAACCAGTTCGCCCGCGGCAGGCCCAGTACCGAAGCCGTGGCCCGAAAAGCCGGATGCGAGAATGAGGTTCGGCAGGCGAGCCACCGGGCCGATGACCGGCATGGAGTCCGGCGTCACGTCGATCATGCCTCCCCACGCCTGTGCCACGCGCGCCTTGGCGAAAACAGGCCATGCCGCGATCAGGTTACGCATCGCCTCGTCGTTCAGCCCCTGATTCACTGGGGGGTCCATGGTACGCACGCGCTCGAAGGGCGATACACTCCGTCCGCCCCAACGGCGCGGGAGTCGAAGGTCGTCGAAGAACTCCTTGCCGAACGAAACCCGCAGGTTGTGCCACTGGGCAATCAGCGTCGGCAGGTATTTGAGACCGATCAGCAGATGGTCCAGCGTCAGCGGCGCGAACAAGGCACCGCGCTGGGTGATCGTGTAGCCGCCGTCGAGCCGCTTGCGGAACGAGAAGTCGGCACCGCCGACGGCACAGTCGGTCGGTCCGTCCATCGGCTCGGTGCGCAGTACGGAGGCCACAAGCGGCAGGGTGAGCAGTTGCACACCATGATTGGCCAGGAACCGGCGCGACCAAACCCCGCCAGCCAGAACGACATGGTCGCACGCGATCTCGCCCCGCTCGGTAACGACGCCCGTGACCGCTCCACCGGTCTTGACGAGCGTCCGTACCGCGCAATTCTCCACGATGACCGCCCCTTTGGCGAGCGCCGCCCGCGCGATCGCGCTCGACGCAAGTGTCGGCTCCGCGCGCCCGTCGGAGGGCGTCAGAATGCCGCCGACCCAGCGCCCGCTACTGCCTGGCGCGAGGTCCGCAATCTCCGCGGGGGTCAGCATACGCGAATCGACACCCGACCCCTTGACTGTCTCAAGCCAGGTCTCATGAACCGCCATCTCTTCCTGGGTACGCGAGACATAGGCGATCCCCGCCTGGCGGAAGCCGCAGTCGTCACCTATCCTGGTCGGCATCTCCGACCACAGCCGCTCGGCGGCCTGTGCCATCGGCAAGTCGACCGGCGGGCGCATGACCTTGCGGACCCAGCCCAGGTTGCGCGAAGATTGTTCTCCGGCGATCCTGCCTTTCTCGACGACCACAACGGGAACATTGCGTTCAGCGAGAGCCAGCGCAGTCGATAGCCCAACAATCCCGCCCCCGATGATGACGACCGCAGTTGTCTTCGGCAGGGCGGGTGAGGTGGAGACGGGCGAGATTTCCGGTGCCATGAACAATCCTTGGCGGCGAAGGTCAGAGGGTGATCCGGCGCTCCTCGATCGTCGCCTTGGACACACCGCGATAAGCAACGACGTCGATCTCGACCTTGTACTGGCTCGACCCCAAAGGCGGGCAGGTCATGGTCAGCGTAGGGTTGATCGCCCTCATCCGAGCACCATAGGCCGCCATTATGGTTTCTATATCTTCGGGGAACTGGACAAAGACGCGGGCCGATACGACGTCCTCAAGCACAGCGTCGACCGACGCCAGTGCCGCAGCGATGTTGTCCAGCACCTGATTCGTCTGTTCCGTCAGGTCAGCGGGGATTTCCTTGGTACGGGGATTTCGCCCGGCGGTGTTGGAGACGAAGATCAGATTGTCCACTGCGACCAGTCGCGAATAGGAGCCATGATCTTCGAAGGGATTGCCGGTCTTGATCTTAACGACTTGGGGCATGGAACCTCGCTTTTGATTGGAGCAATGATGACGCAGGAACGCCCGGTGCTATCGCAGCACCGGCGCTTCCCACAGGTTGAGCTTGACGCCGATGCCGTTGGCGATGGCGTTGCGATAAACGACCGTTCCCCAGGCAACGTCTTCCACCGCCATCCCGCCGACAGACAGGATGATGATCTCGTCGTCGTCACACCGCCCAGGCGCAGCGCCTGAAACGATCGCCCCCAGATCCTCCAGTGCAGCGCGGGGAAGCTTGCCCTCCTCGACAAGGTCGAAGTAGCGCACGCCGACCGCAGGCACATGATTGTGTCGCGGCGCAGGAAGTTCTTCGAGATAGGCTTCGTATAGCCCGGTGAAGTCCAGAACCTTGCGGATGTCCGCAGCCTCCATCCCCTCGTCGACATTGCACGGTGCGGGCATCGACAGGAAGGTACCAGGCCGGACCCACTCGCGCCGGACCGTGGGATATTTCGATGGATCGCCGGTGGCGACCGACGCGCAGAAGGTGGCGATATCCGAATCGCGCACGACTTCCTCGTCCGTCTCGACCACCCGCACCGTGGTGATCTGCGGATAGGTTTCGCGTACCCAGCCGACAAAAGCATCGATGTTGGCCTTGCCGCGCCCTTTGATCTTGAGCGTGTCGATTGCGGGACATGTGACCATGAACGCCGACAAAGAGGTGCGCGCCATGACGCCCGGCCCGACGATACCGACCACGCGCGAGTCCGCGCGTGCCAAATGGCGGGCACCCACACCGGGCACCGCGCCGGTGCGGTAAGCAGACAGCAGGTTCGCGGACATGATCGCCAGCGGCGCGCCCGTGTCCGCGTCGTTGAGGATGAAGGTGAGGATCGATCGCGGCAGTCCCCGTTCGCGGTTCTCGACGTTCGATCCGTACCACTTCATGCCCGCCGTACGGAATGACCCGCCCAGATAGGCCGGCATCGCCATGAACCGACGGTCCGTCGTCGGCTTGGGCATGTCGGGAAACGGCGAATTTTCAGGAAACACGACAATGGCGCCGTGCGAATTGTTGTTACCGCCCGCCATGCGATAATCACCGACGTGGAGCAGGTGGAACATTTCTTCCATCGCATCCACGCACTGCGCCATGTCAGTCACGCCGGCGCGGATCATATCGGGTTCTGAGAGATAGACGAAGTCGATGCGCGGCAGGGCTGCGGCACGCTGCGCATCATCATTGATATTTGCGGACAACGCAGCAACTCGCCCGACGCCCATGGCGGCCTGGTCAATCATGCTATTTTCTGACACTCTCACCTCGTGCTGGACGGCTCTTTTGTCTTTTTCCGCAGGATATCCCTCCGGATAGAAGGATGGCGCTGCATACACCTGCTTTCGGGCTTGAGGTGCAAAGCTGTAAATTGCAGTCAGGGATTGACGCTTTGCATATACGGCCACTAACCTACGGACCCGATGGCAGAGACACGTTCATCCGAGCGAGGAGAGAGCCCGTACGGCACTATTCGGCTGCTCTTTCTGACGGCTTTGCTCGACGCTCTCTCTGACGTTGGGACGCGGCTTGATCCGCTGCTTCGCCAGCACGGTATCCACCGCTCACAGCTCAGTACGCCTTACGATTTCATTCCACTCCACCGCTATGTCGAACTGATAGAACAGGCCGCCGGCAAGTTTCAGCGACCCTATCTGGGCCTTGAGATGGGTACGGCCTTCGGACTTGCGGAACTGGGGCCATTCTATGCGCTGTTTCGCGCATCCGGCAATGTTCGCCAGGCTCTCGACTATCTCATCCTGTTTCAGTCGCGCCTGCAGGGCAAAACCTCCTTCGAAAGCCGGAAGGGTCAGGACACGACAAGCTATTTCTACAGGATCGAGGATCCGAGGATCTGGCCGCGGCTTCAGGATTCGGAGTTTGCGATCACCGGTTACGTCAACATCATCCGACAACTCACCACAGCAAAATGGGCACCGATCGAGGTGCATTTCGAACATTCGATTGCGGGACGGGAGGAGCGGCTTTCCCAATATTTCCGGGCACCGGTCGTCGGAAACCAGCTTGCCAACGGCCTCATCATCAGCAACAAAAATCTGGATCAGCCCTTCGCCAGCGCCATACCCTCCGAGGACCGGAAGCTGAGGACCATTCTTGAATGGCATCTTCTCGACCTGATGGGTCCCGCCGCGACACCCAGCGAGGGGTTCGTCTCACTCACCAAGGACATCATTTCGCGATGGCTGGGCCGCATCCACGTCGACTGCGCGACCGTTGCCGCCGAACTGAAGCTGTCGGAACGGTCTTTGCGGCGCCGCTTGACAGAGGAAGGCGCGTCCTTCCGCGACCTTCTGCAGGAGGCGCGCAAGGAGCGCGCGCAAACCATTCTCTCAAAACCGGGCATGTCGCTGTCTGTCGCTGCCGAACAGCTCGGCTATTCGGACACCGCCGCATTCTCCCGTGCTTTCAAGGAATGGACCGGCGTTTCACCGGGGCGCTATCTGCGGCGACCCGATGAAACGCCCGCGGCGGACGATGAGGCAGCGCGATAACAAGGTGGGCCGCTCGCCTGCGCTCGCATGATGCGCCTCAGAAAAGCAGGTCGAGCGTGAAGCCGATCCAGCGCCCCAGGAAAATCACGGCGACCCAGAGGATAAACGAGATCGCGCCCGAGACCCGCGCGGCCGTCGGCGGCGGAAGCAATTCGTCCCACTCCACAATCCGACGGAAGGCCGTCGAATGGAAGATCGCCATGTTCACGCCCGCAATTGCAATCACGACCAGCTTGGCAAGAAACTGCGTATTATGGGCATAGGCCACGGCGTTTGACAGGAACATCAGCACGCCAGTAATCGCCGCCACCACGAAGGCCAGCCAGGTATAAGGCAGAAGCTCCCTCATCAGCAGCCGCGCTCCCGGCCGGTGCGCCGCAACGCCGAGCAAGCGAAGGTCGACGATGAAAATCGTACCGAACACGATCGCGATGGCCAGGACATGGAACGATTCGATCAGGGGAAAGGCGTTGACGTTCTGGCGTATCGCCTCGGAGATGGGCAGGTCGTAAATCTGCTGGAGCGTTGCGTCGCTGATCATGACGAAGGTCCTTCGAATGAAATGATGATGTGGTGGGTCTGACGGCGGAACAGCGACGTCACGTCAGGTGTAGGCAATGAAGCGGCCGCAGAAGATGATGGCACACCATATGCCGATCATCAGCCACGCGACCGATTTCGATCCACCGGCGTCGCTCACCACTTCGGCCGCAGCAGCGCGGGTCGCCAGCATCTGGCGCGCTCTCAGTGTGACCAAGCTCGCACCCGCGACCAACGCCATCTTGATCCAGAAGATGGTGTTGCCAAGCGTTCGA
Source organism: uncultured Sphingobium sp. (assembly GCA_964532255.1). Lineage (GTDB taxonomy): Bacteria > Pseudomonadota > Alphaproteobacteria > Sphingomonadales > Sphingomonadaceae > Sphingobium. Next base: position 120,119 of record CAZHGR010000001.1, on the reverse strand, counting down.
GCCGGTTCGGCGGTGATAAGGAGCACACCGGTCACGAGCAGGACGATGAGCGCGGCGCGCATCCAGGGCAGATAGCGCCGAAGGACGGACGACACCGGCTGGTCCTCCGCCAGAACACCGGCGAGGCGCAGTTCAGTGACCAGCGCTGAGCCGATCACGATCGCGATGGCCAGGATATGGATGACCTGGATGTTGGGGATCGCCCAAGTGGTATCGCGGATCATCGTGGCGAACGGTGTCGCGTAAAGCCACGTGCTGAATGTTTCGATCGACATGCTCCATGCCCTCCTCTCAAATTGGTCCGCTGCGGGCCATTGCGCCGCGGATTGTACCGGATTCCGCCAGCGCCGACTTTGTCTGCGGTATCGCGTTACCCTAAGACTATCCACGTTGGCGGGTCGCATAACGTTTGAAACGGTTCGATACCGGTACACGGGATGGCGAAACGACGCCTGCGAACGCCCGGGTGCCGGTCGCGAACCCCCGATCCCAAAACACGAATGCCGCGCCAGGCGACCCGGCGCGGCATCCCCGGCCGGCGAACCATGACAGCATGGCCCGACCGGCATATCATCACATCAGAACGAATATTCGACGTTCAGCCCGATCGTGCGCGGCTGGGTGTAGTTGAACCAGTTGGGATTGAAGGTCGTCTGGTTGTTGAACCCGCCACCGATCACACCACGCTTGTTGCTGGCGTTCTGGATGAAAAGCTTCACACTGAACTGATTGATATCAATACCGGCATTCAGGTCCAGCGTTGCATAGTCGGGGTAAACCTGACGCAGTTCAGGCTGCGATTCACCAGTGAACGGATCGATGTTCACAAACTCGCCTCGGCGCTGCCCAACATAGGTCAGCGTAGCGCCGAAACTCGCAGTCATGTTATCGGTCACCGGGGCGACGTAGTCGAACGAGAACCGTCCAGACCACTTGCTGGTATAAGGCAGGCGATCGCCCTTTGCACCAAAGAGAGCATTGGATCCAATGTCCTCCGCAAGTTTCGAGTCGATCAAGGCAGCCCACGCCTTTACGCTCAAGCCTGTGACAGGCCGGGCCTCAAGCGAAAGTTCGACGCCCTTGCTCCGCGCCTTACCGGCATTGCCGTTATAGGTGAAACCATTTTCTCCGATGATCTGCGAAATCTGGATATCGTTCCAGTCGATCAGGAACGTCGAGACATCATAGGACAGTACCCGACTGATAATATCACCCTTGGCGCCCAGCTCGTAATTGACCGTCTTGTCGGGCTTGAACTGGCAAGGAATGGGAACCCCCGAAAGCGGGCTGTCGCAGTTGGCGTTGGTGCCACCCGGGCGATAGCCACTTGCTACCCGGCCATAAATCATATGATCAGGAGAGGGCTTGAACCGCGGGGTTATCTGATAGGTAAACGACTGCCCGCTTGCCCGCGGATTTGTATCGTTGATGATGATCTGGGACGTCCCATTGACCGGGAAACCATCTTCGCCAAACTCCGGAAAATCATTACGCTCTCTGTGCCTGAACTTCTGTTTGTTTTCACTGTATCGGCCGCCGAACTGCACATCAAACTGCTCCGAAAGGCGTACAGTTGCGTTACCGAATACGGCCCACTCATCATATTTGAGGGAATCGCGCCACATGATCACTGTCCCATAGACATCGCCTGTCGCCGGATTGGTTGCCATCGCATCGACGGTGTAATTGGCATCTTCATGCGTGTAGAATCCGCCGGCGATCCAGTCGATGCTATCGCCAATGCCGCCGGAAAGGCGCAGTTCCTGCGAATATTTATCGACGTCATACCCTTGGCGGAACACGTTGCCGAACTCCGTCACCGGGAAGAAGCGTGCCGGAAATATGTTGGTGGTCAGGCCGGTGGCGGTAAAGTCGATGAAGTCATAGTTTTGACTGCGAGAAAAGGCGCTGATTGACGTCAGCGTCACCGCACCCAGATCGGCGTTTGCCACGGCACTGTATATCTGATTTTCCGCCCGCGAACGTCCGGCGCCGATTTGGTCTGTCTGCTTGTTGCGCGAACCGGTGGAAATGTCGGCATTTGAGGATCCATAGATGTTACGGACCTGATACATCGCGCCGAGCTTCAGCGAAAAGGTTTCGCTTGGCTTCCAAAGCGCTGAGAGACGACCGCCGCTGACCTCCGACGAATTCACGTCCTTCTCGCCAGTAAGAACATTGTCTATGTACCCCGGCTCATCGCGGTGAAATCCGCTGGCACGTACCGCGAACGTCTCGCTTACCGGTACATTGAGCGCCCCACGGACATTGTAGCCCAGCGAGTCACCACCGTGCGCGACCGTCGATATGCCACCGCCGACCGAGCCTTCGAGCCCGTCCGTGGAGGGATCGATGGTCACGTACTTGAGCAGGCCGCCGATACTGCTCGCTCCATAGAGCGTGCCCTGGGGTCCACGCAGCACCTCGATACGCGCCAGTTCGCTGGGATCGAGATCGGGAGCCGAGCCAAACAGCCCGCCCTGACCTGTCGAGGAACCATAAGGGACGTCATCGATCGTGTAACCCACAGTGGGGTTACCAGTGACTGGACCGGTCGTAATGCCGCGGATCGCCAACTGAGCACGGCCGTTCTGAAACTGCAGATTGACCGCAGGCACGCTGGAAAAGAAGTCCTGTGCCTTGGTCTGGTTCTGCGCGAGCAGCGAGTTGGCGGTCACGGCGGTGACGGGAACCGGAACGTCGCGCAAGCGCTCCTCACGCTTCTGGGCGGTCACGACGATTTCGCCCGAATAAACCTCTTCGTCTGCGGCGTCCGTCTGGGCCACCGCCGGCGAGGAGGCAAGGCCGATCAGTATCGTACCCGACATCAGGCCTGTAGAAAACTTGGCGATACGTCTATTCAATCTTGTCATGATCTTTGCCCCTTCTGTTAAATCGGTTTTCAACGTGTAACTCAACTCAGGAAAGCGCCCTCCTGCGTGGTGCGCTGCAGTCCGGCGTTTGCCGGCTTCTTGTTTTGAACCTGAGACCGGCGCAGTTTCGGCTGTCGTGACTTGCGCCGTTTCCACCAGAGCAGGACTCCGGTCATCGAAATGCCGACGATGACGAGGCCGATCGCGGACACGGCGACTTGCCAAGGCCGGCCGCCTATTGCGGTGACATGAAGCGCCATCAGCCAGCTCGTCGCGGTGTTTCCGGCCCGCTGCCCGGTGGGCAACTGCAGGCCAAGAAAACGTCCGTCGCGGGCATCGATTGCGATAGTCGCTGCGGTCGCCGGCGAATTGGTTTCGGTTGGATTACCCTGACTGTCCAGCAAGTCGCGCGAGCTATGCGCCTGGAAGAAATACATCCCCAGATCGCGGCGATACTCGAGCGAGGCCGGCCGCCCCAGCTCAAACCCCTCGACTTTCGCCTGCTCCGCGAAATACCGCTGCCCCAGCTCCGCTGCCTCGAACCAGTCGATCGGAGGCGTCAGCAACGGCTCGGCCAACGGCGCGCGGGGTGGCTTCTCCTGAAAATGCACGTAGTCGACGAACTTGCCGACAAAACCCGCATAGGGGCCGCCCTGGTTCATGGCATATCCGGACACTCCGAACAGCAGCAGCAGCGGGAACAGCCAAAGACCGGCGGACCGGTGAAGATCGAGCATGAAGCGGGTGGCGTTGCTGCCCCGACTGATCTGCCAGGCGGTCATCCAGCGACGAAGAAAGGGCCGCGGCGTATTTCCGGTCTTGCTCTTCTTCACCTTCGGCGGCAAAGTCAGGTAAAAACCCATCAATGTTTCGCCGACAAGAAGCAGCCCCATGACCCCCATGAGGAAGATACCAATCCCCAACGGCAGTATCAGCGCGTAATGCAGATAATAGAGGAACGATAAAATACTGTCGGGTCGGAACGAAATCTTGCCGATCAATCGCTCTCCCAGCCGTTCGCCTGTATAGGGATTCGCGAACACTTCGTCATAGTCGATCGTGTACGGCTGGCCTGACGCCGGATCGATCGCGGGCATGACGCGGGAAAAGACCGGCTCGTCGGCTCGTTGCGGAAACTGAAGCGAGAAGACGTGCGAGCGGGGATCCTGCGCCTCCAGTTTCTCCCGGATCACCAGCATGTCGTGCACGGTCCACGGGCGATCCTGCGGCTTGACGACCCGCAGACGAGGATTGAAGGCCCGTTCCAGATCGTCGTAAAACGCGATGACGCTGCCGGTACCCGCAATGAGGATCAGGAAGAACGCAAGCGCGAGCCCAAGGTAACGGTGGACCTGGACAACGACGTTTCGCAATTGCTTCCTGTCGCTCACCTCGTCTCCTTTCAGGGAGGATCCACCGCCCCTCGGCGGAACTACGGAGAAAGCGGGTGACCCCTCCGCACATGGACACCATCCGGCAACGACGACGCGACGGCATCACCCAAGGTTAACAGCCACCACACCGACATATTTGTTTCATACTTGAAATTGCCACGGTCGATGACACACGACATTACGCACGAGCACCAAATTGTTGCAGTTTCGGCCACGTTCGAACACCGGACCCTTGGGCGCAGTTTCGCCGGAGCGGATGTGATCGACGGGGATTGAGGATAGACGGCACAATTTCAGGCCGGCAAATCCGCAAGAAAGTCTCACGACCTTTCCGGCCAGCGGAACTTCGCCAACACTGCAGGCCGCCGCCCCCGGACGACCAGCAGTATACACTTGCGGCATACCTCTCCAGCACTCGACTCAGAACATTCGCGGGAGAACATCCGTCGCACCGCCGCGATCGAGAAAGCGATGCTTGAGCGCGCCCGCCACATGCAAAGCCACTAGCCCCAACAACACATAAGCGCTGTACTTGTGGAGCGCATCGAACACCGCGAACGCGTCATCATTCTTCGGCAGGAGTTCAGGCAGATGACCGAAAAAGAAGAACGGTACGCCATCGCTCTGCGTAAAGCTGGACGACATCGAGTAGCCGAGAAGAGGAACGAGGAATGTCAGCAGCATGATGAGCCGGTGCGTCGCGTGCGACAGCAGTTTTTCCCAACCCGCAAGTCCCTTGGGCGTCTGAGGCAGCACTGCACGGCTGCGCCAGCGAATGACGAGATGAACGACCGCCAGCAGCCAGACCAGGACACCGAACTGCTTGTGATTGGAATAGAAGAGGTCGAATGTCTCCATCGGGGTCGTTTCAGGAAAGCCGGTCATAGCCCAGCCCGACCAGATCAGCCCCAGTATGATGATAGCGCGCAACCAGTGGAGGATGCGCATCGAGACGGGATATTTGCTTCCCCCCGCAACCTGACGTGTAACCATCGATCGAACCCCTCCGATTATGTAGAGCCGCATCGCCGAGGCGAGCGCCATGCATGACGCACCCGCGAGCCGCGCCAACCTCGCACTCTTGTCCCAATTTGTAAACAATAATGGATAATTAAGGTCAATTGTTACCCGTGTTCGGCGGCGAGTCGCCAGTAGGGTGGCCGGATCGACATTCCCGTCGGGGCTAACATGGCCGCACCCTCAGATTGGCCGAAGCCGCAGCAAAATGGTCCGAAGATGAGATGGACGCAGCTTGCCATTGACGACAGCCTTGGTCGCGAGCGAAGTTTACGCATCCGGAGGAGGACGTCTTGATCGGATCGATCTGCAAGATTTTGTCGCAAGCACAGGCGGGCAGGCCGGAGCCCGGGTTTCCCGACGACGGCTTGCCGCATCTTTCACGTTCCGGCTTCCTGCGCGCCATGGCTGCCGGCGTCCTGTCGGCGGGCGTCGTCGCGACCGCAGGGGAAGCGTTCGCTCGCTCATCCGGTGGGGTCATGCCAGTCACCGACATTGATAAGCTATACGACGCCTGGCAGGAGCGCCTGAACACGGCAGACCTCGACGGGCTGGTCGACCTCTACGTCGAGGACGTGACCTACGTTAACCCCGAAGGCAAGCTGATGGTCGGGAAGTCGCGGGTGCGCGAAGACTTCACCGCGCTCCTCGCGCTAAAGCCACAGATCGTCCTGGGCAACCGAAAGCACCTGACCTACCACGACACCGCACTCACCACCAACCACTGGAAACTGACGATCACGACGCCCGACGGCAAGTCCCAGGATCTGACGGGGGGTGGAATCGAGGTCCTGCGCAAACAGGCGGATGGTGGCTGGCGCTACATTATCGACGATGCGTCGAGATCCGCGTCCTGATCGATCGGGCTGCCCAACAGGAGATCTTATAATCCTGCCGGCCTAATATGCATCGCAAGCTCTGCAGCGATGCATTTTGCCGTTTCCATCAACCGCTCGATGACGGATTCGCGGCTCAGCAGCGCAAAGCGCTCGGACGCGCCCAGAACGCAGAGGCTTGCATTGGCCTCCCTGCCATCCTGCTGCAGGATCGGTGCCGCAATTCCTGTCAGCCCGGAGGTGAGTTCCCCGGTCGTCACGCAGTAGCCGGCTTTCCGGATCTTCTTGGTCGCGCGCGCAAACTCCTGCCAGGTCCAGCTATGACAAGGATGTTCGGGATCACCGGCGATCTTCTGCTCAAACAGCTTCTGCAACCGCCGGCCGTTTTGATAGGACACAAGCACCTTTGACTGCGCGCCCCAGAAAAAGGGCATGGGCTGGCCGCGTCCAAAATGAAATGCGAAGCTGTCGATGGGCTCGAAGATATAGGTATTGATGATTCGGTCATCGTAGAATGCACTGCACAGCACCGCCAGCCGCGTTTCGTCCGCGAGCTTGTGGATATGTTCGCGTCCGGCGATAAGAATCGGATCATACTGCCGCATCATCCAGTCAAGTTCGACGATGCGGGGACCAAGGCTGTAGTTGCCGCCCCCTACCCGCGTGAGCAGGCCCGCATCGCACAGATCCTTCACATACCGATACACTGTGGCTTTGGACAATCCCGTGCGCTCGACGATCTCTTCAGCATTCACCTGAAGCGAGTCGGGGCCAAAAAAATCCAGGAGCGCCAACGTCTTGCTCAACGTACTCATCTGCTTCCATGCCTCCCACACGGCATCCCGTCCGTCCATTTGGCGCCACCTTTATATCTATCCCGGCCGGCCACAAGTCTGGCGTTGCAGTAGCGCGGAGCGCACGAAGAGCCCCATGCGAGCGGCGGACAGCGCCAAACCGAGGTGAGATACGCCCGACAATATGACGGAAAAAACGGTATAAAATCCGCCTCAACGTCATATTGTGCGAATATGATGATTTTTTTGTTGTAAAGCTGTTACGGTTTGCGCACACTCCGAGTACGCCGAGAGACGACCGGATGCCATCGGACGTTCCGATGCCGAAGGGCGTTCCTCGGACGGGGAGCCATATGCCGCGGCGACTGGCATCAAGGACCGGCGGGAGCGCATATCCCCCGGCCGCCTCGCCCGACCAAGCTAAGGGGACAGGGAATGGGTCTGCAATCACGTTGCCTCAAGCTGTTGATGCTGAGCTGTACATCCTTCAGCGCAACCGTCGCGAACGCCCAGACAACGGCGACACAAGACGATCGGACGGCCGAGAGCCGCGAGGTGCCGCTCGGTGAGATCGTTGTGACGGCTACACGTCGCGAACAGACGCTCAGCACGGTCCCGCTAAGCGTGGTGGCGGTGGATCAGGCCGCGCTCGACAAGCAAGGGGTCCGGACGACCGACGATCTGATGCGGTTCACGCCCAGTATAACATTTGGCCAGAGTTCAGGTTTTTACGGCACCGGGCAATCCAACATTTCCATACGCGGCGTCCAATCGACGTCCGGAATTCCGACTGTTGGCGTCTATATCGATGATACGCCCATCCAGACCCGCACAGGTGTGAGCCCCAGCCTCACCAATGCCTATCCGATATTGTTCGACCTCGATCGCGTAGAGGTTCTTCGCGGGCCGCAGGGCACCCTGTTCGGAACCGCATCGCTAGGCGGCGCCGTGCGCTTCATCACGCCCGAGCCGGTCATGGACGGCGCAAAGATCTATGCGCGTACCGAGGTTGCGACGACCTATCGGGGTGGCTTCAGCTATGAAGGCGGCTTGGCCGGAGGAGCAGCGCTTGTCGAAGACACGCTCGGCTTTCGCGCCAGCGTCTATCATCGCCATGACGCCGGCTACATCGACCGCCTCGGTCGCGTCAGCCGCGAGGTCGTGGAAAAGGACATCAACAGTTCGAACAGCTTTGCAGCCCGCTTCGCCCTGGGGTGGAAGCCGGCAGACAACATTACGCTGACGCCATCGCTATTCTATCAGGAACTGAAAATCGACGACAGCTCTCTGGTCGATATCAATTCGTCCAACACAGGGCGCAATGATTTCCGAAACGGTTTGTTCTCGCGTCCGGAATCGCGCACCGACTATTTCTGGTTGCCAGCGTTCAAGGCGGTGGTCGAATTTGACGGATTTTCGCTCATCTCGAACACGTCTTACATCACGCGCAAGGCCCGCACCGCGAGCGATGACGACACTTTGAACCTGGCGATCTTTGCCGATTTCTATGATCCTGCACCTCCTCCCGGTTTTGAAGAGAACTTCGCTTTCACGAACAACCGGACCAGCCAGAAGGGCTTTACGCAGGAAATTCGCCTTCAGAACACCGACGATGGCCCCTTCAACTGGGTCATAGGAGGATTCTACTCGCGGTCGGTCGTGACAGACAATTTCGGCGGAGCGAATACGAGACTACTCGATACCATCAATTACGCTGTTGTGCAGGGTGGCGGGCCGCCCTTCGGTTCCGTCACGGAAATATTCGGCGTAGAGCCATATCGGGGCCTCTTCGTCGTCTTTCAGGACTCGCGCTATCTCGACATCCAGAAGTCGGTTTTCGCGCAGGCCGACTATGAGATCGTGCCACGCCTGACGGCGACCGCCGGGCTGCGCTATACAGATGCTACCTTCAATCTGGACAATTTCGTCGCTGGCCCGCTCTATGCAAGCGACGGCATCGACGTCTCGCTGAAGACCAAGAACAAGCCGCTGACACCGAAGTTCGGCCTGTCATTTCAGGCGGACCGCAACAATCTCTTTTATGTCAACGCCTCGAAAGGTGTTCGTGGCGGCGGCGTAGCGGAAGCGGCCGGCATTCGTTGCATCAACGACGGCATCGCGATTGGCTTCGACCCGATGGTCTTGCGAAGGATCAGTCCTGATTCGCTCTGGACCTACGAAGTTGGCAGCAAGAACACATTGGCAGGTGGCAGATTGAGCATAGACGCATCAGCCTATCACACCAACTGGACCAATCTCCAGAGCACGCTGACCTTGCCGGAATGCCAGGTGCATACCGTGTTCAACTTCGGCAGTGCGAAGATCGACGGCCTTGATCTGGCACTCTCCGCGCGTCCGGTAGACGGATTGACGCTCACGGCCTCGGCGTCTTACATCAACGCGCGATATTCGTCAGAGTTGAAAAACGCTGGTGGCGATGTCATCCGCCGCAAGGGGGAGCCGCTCGACGTGGCACCCTGGTCCATCCATCTGAGCGGACAGTATGAGTTCCCCGTCGGTGCCAGCGAGGCCTATCTGCGCAGTGACTTCACCTACACCTCTCATGACGATACGCCGCTGGACGTAACGTCGCCGCTCGTCGACCCGGGTATTCCGCGTGCTCCGGCCTCGTCTCAGCTCGACCTGCGGGCCGGCGTCCGGTTCGACCAGATCGAGGTCAGCCTCTTCGCCACCAATGTGCTCAACGCCCACCCGTTTCTCGGCCAGGTTCACAGCACGCTGGCCGACCCGAACCTGCGATCGGTTACCTTCCGCCCGCGGACAATCGGCCTGACGGCAACCCTGCGCCGCTAGTCGGCGAGCAACCGGCGCGGGCAGACGGCATCATCTTTAGGAGTCCAATCAATGAGTTCCTCATCCGATCGCGCATCCGGGGCCGACATCATGCCCGGCCGGCGTGACCTCCTGAAGCAGATGTGCGTGCTGGGGGCCGGGGCCATCCCCTTGTTCCAGAGCGCCTGTACCGCGGCGGTCGGGTCCAGGCCCGACACCGGCGCGGCGCGGGTCAGGTCGATTGTCCGGCGCGAGGATACAACCAGGCGGCTGGGGGGAATGGGCTTTGGGTATCAGTCGACCTGGGCGGCAGACGATCGGCAGTTCATGATGGTGAACGACGGCTCCGGCTGGTCCGATCCTCCCACCGCCTTCCACAATGCCCGACTGTGGTCAGTGGCTGGCGGCATCGACGATCCGGCGTTCACGGACGTCACCGGTTTTCCCGATCTCAGCTACTCGACGCGTCCGCGATCCGCACCGCGCTACTTTGGGGTCGGACTGCTGGCCGTGCGCGGGCGGATTTACCAGTTCCTCAACACGCTCGATCGCGCGGAGGATCGCCCGCGTCACTGGACCGGCGTGAAGCTGGTCTATTCCGACGACGGTGGCCGCACCTGGCGCAATCAGGACGGCAGCACGCCGGTGATCTGGGAGGACTGGGATGCGCAATCACGCGAACGCTTCACGTTCTTCCAGGAACCCGGCGGCTGCTTCGCGATGCTTTCGATCCTGCAGATGGGCCGCGACTATAGCGCCAACCGCGACGGATATATTTACGTGTACGGCCTCAATGGCAATGTCGATGGCCTGATGAACCAGTTGATGATGTATCGCGTTGCAATCGACCGGATGCTTGATCGCGCTGCCTATGAGTATTTTGGCGGCTTCGAAAGGAGCGGTGCGGCCATCTGGAGCCGGGAAATCGGCGCTCGGCGCCCGGTACACGTCTTCCCGCGCGGATGGGTCAACGGGACGAACCTGTTTCCAGGCGATCTCGTCGTGGAATCCTGGCTGCCGAGCGTGGTGTATAATGAGCCGCTCGGTCTGTACATGATGGTCAACGCCGGCATCGGCTGCGCGCCGGACGGCACCGAGTTCGGTCGGCCGAGCTACTTCGGCTGCTGGGTATCGGCAACGCCTTGGGGTCCGTGGCGGCAAGTGCACGAAGACTCGGCATGGACTCCAGGCGGCGACCCGGCTTCGCGTGCCTATGTCCCCCGTATCGCACCGAAGTGGGTCGCGCCCGATGGCAAGTCGTTCTGGCTCGTGTGGTCGGACATAAAGGGCATCCGGGAGTTCGGGCGCGATGAGGGCCTGATGCAGGAGGCGCTGTCGAAGGCAAAGACGCCTCAGGAGCACAATGCCGTCGAGCTGGATTTCCTGCGCCGCTACATGCCGGGCATGACTCTCAATACGCAAAGGGTCGACCTCGTGCTGGACTGATCCGGCACAGCCATGAGCGGCCGGGTGTCTGTCCGGCAGGCCTCGCCTGTCCGCAGAAGCTGCCGTTGATCGCACGATCACGCCGCGCGATCACCTCGACCTGGTCCGGTTGAAGCATCCCCATCACATCGGGCGACGGCAGAACAGTAATCAAATGATGCGCCGTCGGAACGGTACCCGCGCTGCGGGCAGGCTTCGCCGACATGCCCTGCCTGTGGAGCGGCGGCCGCTGTCCGCTCGACGTTCTGGTCGCCGCAAGGCTCACGCCCACCATCCTGACGTCCAACATTGTCGATGTTCTCGGGCATCGCATTGGCGCGTCCGGGCAAATGCGCAGCGTGGAACCTCGCTCTCGACCGGTGATCACGTCAAAAGGCGGCAGACCCCGGACCGGGTCTGCGCGCCCTTTCGCTCCGGACGTTACTTCACTTCGTCCCCGACTTTCATGCTGACGATCCCCTCTTCATTCACCTTGAACAGAGGATCTTCCCTTTCACACAGAAATTCGGACATGCGATATGAGCTGTCGCGTCGATACCCATATGTAAACGTGTAAGGCTCAAGCAGCATGTCCGGGTCATGGATAGTGATCTCGTTTTCCACCAGGTCTGGACCCGTGAAGCGAATGCGTTCGACGATCGTCATGTTCAGGCTGTGGGGCATCTCGAAGAATTCGATGTCCTGGCGCACCCCTCTGGTGGTCACCACCAAGGTATTGCCTTCCCACTTGCCCGACGAAAAACCGAAATAGCTCGGCGGATTATCATCGTCCGCGAGCATCGGCGCGTTGAGAAATATCCGCCGTGTCTGGGACAGGAATTCACCGATGACAACGATCTGGTCCGGCGTCTCCAGGAACTGTAGTGGGAATATGGCACCCATGACACTGGGCATTCCTTCAGGAATGCACAGCGTGCTGGTGTCGGCGAGCGGCGTGCCTGCCTTGAGCATGGCATCGCGCCGATCGCGCTTGGCCTTCCATTGGGAGGCATAAGGCTCCTTCAGCTTAGGCCCGTTGCCCGGAACCTGCAGTTCGGAGAACAAATTCTCCTCGCCCGCGAACGGATCGGGATGGATGTGCCAGATGCCGGTCAGGCTGGGATGCGCGGACTGAGTCGCTTCGCTTGCGGCGGCTTGCGATATGGCAGGAGGAGAGGTGACCGACAGACCAGCGACAATCGCGGCCACGGCAAATGCTTTGATCATTATCTTTTCCCCTAAATAATGGTTTGTCCGGGACCGGACGTACGATCTACGTTACCAAGCGGGCAGCGTGCGGCCATCCGGGATATCGATCGTCTTTAGCATTCCACCCGGTTTGCCATTGCGCAAGGGGTGGTAGCGTACCGAGACATTGTCGCCGAACCGGATGGTATTGTGTTTCCACCCTGCCCTGCTCATGAGGTTTATGCTGTTGCACTCCAAGACATATTTCGCGCCATTATACTCAATCACTACAAAGGAGTGGGGATTGGTATACTTGAATTGAACCACTTTTGCGTTGTTGATGGTCGCAACCTTCGTCTGGTCGAAAACCGCGAACGAGTGGTGTGCGAGCGCCGGCGATGCCGCGGCGGTCAGGCCTGCCAGAACGAGGGAAAGGAAACATTTTGGTTTCATCATAGTCCAGCTCTCCAGTGAGGTTTGACGATCAATAGCATTCAGATCTTGGTCAAGATTATATCGCCAGCTCTGCAACCTGCGGCGTGGGCTCGCGAATGGCGGTGCAGAGCAGGAAAGCACCGATGATCACGGCGATCGGCAGCCACAGCACATGCTCGATACCGAAACGCTCGGCGACATAGCCCGCGAGCACCGGTGCCAGACCGCCGCCGAACAGTTCCCCGCAAGCAATGACCAGCCCCGACGCCGTTGCCATCAGCCGGCGCGGTACGGCCTCGGCACACAGCGGACCGACGGTGAGCGTAATCAGCGCGAGGTTACCGAACATCACAAAGAACAGGCAAGCAAACAGGCGCGGCACATCTGGGCCGCTGAGCGCAAGCAGGACCAGCGCGCACCCTATGATCGCCGTGCCGATCAGCATGATCGTCTTGCGGCCGAAATGGTCCGACAACCATGGAAGTATGATGGTCCCCAGCGCGCTGCCGAAGCCGATCGCCGACATGACGCTGCCCATTTGGGCAAAGCTCAAGCCAAGATGATCGAGCATGTAATTGGGAAGAAACGCACTGACGGTGACGAGGCAGGTCAGCCAACTGAGCATCAGGACCATGCAGATGCGGACGTTGGCGAACTGGAAAACCTCCCGCCAGTCTGCCAATCGCGTGGGACCCGCACCCCCTGTCGCACGCTCAGGAACGATGCGAAAGGCCAGCCAGGCGAGCACCAGGCCGGGCAGGACAAAGAGGGCGAAAATCCATCGCCAGTCGACCACGTCCAGGAGCGGGGGGATCAGCAGCGGAGCGAAGCCGAGCCCGAACAGGAGGGCCGTCATCTGCTGCAGGCCGACATTCCGTCCGCTCCGCTGCGGTGGCGAAACATCCATCGTCTCGGCAATGCTGGCCGGCACATAGGCTCCATCCGCCAGCCCGATCAGGACTCGTGCAACGATCAATGATGTCAGGCCCATGGCAAGCCCGCTGACGCCGATCAGAACCGAAAACACGACCAGGGCACCGACCACCACCTTCTTCCGGCCAATCCGGTCCGAGAGATTGCCCATGAACAGCGCGGAAAGCCCCCATGCGATGGCCAGAGCCCCCGTGATCGTGCCGATGTCGCCGTAGTCGAGGTCCAACTCCTTGGCGATCACCGGAAATAGGGTGGAGATCATGAAGCGATCCAGCCCCACCAGTCCAAAGGACAGCGCAAGGACGGTGACCACCTTAAACTCAAGACGCGGATCCCGCCGCATACCGTCCGCTGGCTCCATGGCACTTACCCCTCTATGGCTCATTAAAACCACAAATTTCTCATATAACGATCTTTACGTCCATTTTTTACTCGTGTACAGTCGAATTGTTGGCACGTATCGCAGGCGCGATCTGCTGTGCCGAGCCTTGGGCAAGGGTGCCACAATCGTCGCATGCGCAGAGATGAGGTGACATGGAACTGGAGTTGAATGGCCGCGTGGCCGTAGTCACAGGCGGCGGAAGCGGGATTGGGAAAGAAAGCGCGCGGGTGCTTTCCCAGGAGGGCTGCACGGTGGTGATCTGTGCAAGGCGCATGCCTCTGCTGGAAGCGGCCGCACGCGAGATCAGCGCGGAAACTGGCGGCGTTGTCCTGCCCCTTTATTGCGACACCAGCGACATGACGGCGGTTCTGGACATGACGCAGGCCGTCATCGCCAGCCTCGGCCGTATCGATATTCTGGTGAACTCAGCCGCCGCACCGACCGGGGTGGTGCGCAACGACATCGAGCATGCCGGGGAAGGCGAATTGCTGGCCGATCTCGATACCAAGGTCGTTGGCTATTTCCGCTGTGCCAAAGCCGTCGTTCCTCACATGCGGCGTGTCGGTTTCGGCCGCATCATCAACATCGGCGGACTGACCGGCCGTGCCAGCAAAGTCTTGTCGGGCATGCGCAACCTGGCAGTTGCGCACCTGACCAAGACGCTCTCCGACCAACTCGGCCCGGACGGGATAACCGTCAACCTCATCCATCCTGGCGTCGTCGAAACCCCGCACATCCACGAGCTCTACGAGCGCGAGGCGATCAAGCAGGGCAAGACTCCGGCGGAGGTCGAGCAGGGATATGTGGATGCCACGCCCATCCGACGCATCCTCCAGGCCGAGGAGATCGGCTGGCTGATCGCATTCCTCGCGTCGCCCAAATCGGCGGCGATCACCGGGGAGTCGATCGGCATTGACGGCGGCCTGAGCCGGGGAATTTTTGTGTGATGCATCGTCAGAACCAGCGTTGCGGCCCGCTTGTCAGACCAAATCACCGCAACGACATTCCAAAGGATTGAATTGATCATGAAACCCAAGGTTCTGGCCACGCACCTTTCGCTGTTCGTCTCGAACATCGAGGCGTCCGCCCGGTGGTATGCGGATGTGCTGGGCATGCGCGAAAGCGCGCGCAGCGAAAGCTGGATCATGATGTCATTTGACGATCGGCTGCACGACATCGGCCTGATCCAGGCAGCGGACGGTGCCCAGCAGGGGGGGCTCGGCCTGCAGCATTACGGGCTGGAAGTGGAGGGCGACATCAACACGCTGCGCGCGCTGCACGACATGCTGGTCAGCAAGGGTGTCGATGTGGTGCGGATCACCGACCACGAGATCGGCAACGGCGTCTATTTCAACGATCCCGACGGCAACCGACTGGAGTTCTTCCTGCAAACCGAACACGATAGCCAGCGCGCGCAGGAACGGTTCACAGCTACCAACGCGCCCAGCCGGGACATCGATCTCAAAGAGTTATCCTAGATAGCGCTCCATCAGCACCGAGGACGTCAGAAGATATGCACCATTCGCGAGATGCGATATTCATCGACAATGTCTGGACCCGCCCTGCAAGCGACCGGCGCTTCAATCTGATCGACCCTTCCACCGAGGCCGCAATTGGCAGTGTGCCCGAAGGTGTGGAGGCAGATATGGACGCAGCGGTTTCGGCAGCGCGTCGGGCCTTTGCGGTCTCCGGCTGGAGCGACGCGGATCCGGCCGCGCGCGCCGCGGTGATGGAGCGCTTCGGGCAGGCGCTTGCCCGGCGCGGCGACGAGATCGCACGCACGGTCAGCCTGCAAAACGGGATGCCAATCGCTGTCAGTACGCCGCTTGAGGGACAGTTCCCGACCGAGGTGCTGCGATACTACAGCGATCTCGCGCCATCGCTCGCGGAGCCCGATGTCCGCGTTACCCAGGACGGCAGGAAAACACTTGTCGATCGGTCGCCGATCGGCGTTGTGGCGGCAATCGTCCCCTGGAATTTTCCGGTGACGCTGGCAATCAGCAAGATCGCGCCAGCCATGGCTGCCGGCTGTACGCTGGTCATCAAACCGTCGCCAGGCACAGTCCTCGACAGCTATATTCTGGCAGAGGCAGCGCTTGAGGCGGGGGTTCCACCGGGCGTGCTCAACTGGGTGCCAGCGGACCGCGACGCAGGGGCCTATCTTGTCAACCACCCCGGCGTCGACAAGGTGGCCTTTACCGGCTCAACCGCAGCGGGGCGTGCCATCGCGAAGACATGTGGCGAGTTGTTGCGTCCCGTGACGCTTGAGCTTGGCGGCAAATCGGCGGCCATCGTTTTGGAGGACGCCGATCTGGCAACCTTCATCCAGAACGTGCCGATGACGTCTCTACTGAACAACGGGCAGACCTGTTTCAATGGCACACGCATCCTGGCCCCCAGGAGCCGCTATTCCGAAATTGTCGAAGCCCTTTGCGAACTCTTAGGTTCCCTGGCGATCGGCGAAGCGCTCGATCAGCAAACGCAGTTGGGACCGATGGCTTCGTCCGCACAGCGTGACCGGGTCGAACAATATATCGCAGTCGGCAAAGCGGATGCCCGGATTGTAGCCGGAGGCAACCGCCCCGCCGGTCGCGCACGGGGCTGGTTCGTCGAGCCGACCATTTTCGCCGATGTGGACAGCGCCTCGCGCATCGCACAGGAGGAGATCTTCGGGCCGGTGCTCGCCATCATTCCCTATGACGGCGACGATGAGGCCGTGAGGATCGCGAACCATAGCCATTTCGGCCTGGGCGGCTCGGTGTGGAGCGCCGACCATCATCGCGCGCTGGCGGTTGCACGCAGGATCGAGACAGGCACCATAGGCGTGAATGGATATCAGCCTGCGCTCGGCGCGCCGTTTGGCGGCGTCAAGGCGAGCGGCATCGGTCGCGAGTTCGGCCCGGAAGCGATCGCATCCTATCAGGCGCTCAAGTCCATTTATCTGCTGGGCTGAGCCCTGCGTCTGCTGACCACGGCGCGCTCTCGGACGCTCAGGAGCAAGGCTCTATCTCTTTCAGCCAGAGGTCCGCCTCATCGAATGTTCTGAACGCCCGACAGAAATCAAGGCCGTCCACCGTTCGGCTTATCTGCATACGATGCAAGGCAGAGGGGATGATCATCGCATTGCGTTTGATCGGATAACCTTGGCACATTGTAGCAAATCGCTTGCTGACCTCTACCACTTCTTGATTTTGGATTGACCAGTCCTGGAAATCGTCGAGCAACGTGAAGGACTGACCACCGGTCGAAGCGCCGTCGAGCGCCGCTTGCAACTGGCGCAAGGCGACATTTGCGGTCTCCACCGACCAAAAACCGCGATAACATGCCTGAAGGCGACGCTTGACCGGGTCAAAGTTCAGATCGATCAATAGCCTCTCCTCCCACTGTATACCTTCTGGCAAACCACCCGCCGCGATAGTGTACATCAGTTGTCTGATCGGACCAACCGACCGAACGACCGGGTGCAACGTCGCGCGATCATGTCAGGGTCTTCCTTCAGCTCCAAGCGGCACGAGAGCCTAGGCGAAATCGTGCCATCCGCTGCCAAATTTGGGGACAGTGGATCGACGGTGTTTGCCAAGGCGACAACGCCGGAGCGATGAGCGGTTTAGTGAAGATCACCGCGAGATCATCAGTGCATGGCGGGAGGATTGCAAGCAGCACCGGCCCCACTCGATCCTCGACGGGTCCACACCATCGGAATATGCAAACCGGGCAAAGGCCCGGAGCGCGAACAGAGCTAACTTGTCATCGCGAACAATCCGGGGAGCAGGTCACTCCGACCGCCGATATTCTCCTGATCCGGCTGCGCAGATGAAAAGCGGCGGCAGCGCATGGGCACATTGCGCGCCAAGGGCGTCAGGGGCGACCAAAGGTCCAATTGCCTCTCAGGCACAGTAGGCCAAACTTCGCGGCAACAGCCCAGCATATGTGGAAACGGGAGACGGACAATGCTTCAGGAGGCCATGGTCAAGTTCGCGGGTGCGACGCGCGTTCGCGACCGGTACGACAACTACATCGGCGGCCAATGGGTCGCTCCTGCCAAGGGGGAATATTTCGACAACATCTCCCCCGTGACGGGGCAGGTTGTCTGCAGCGTCGCCCGCGGAACGGCCGACGACATCGAACTGGCACTGGATGCCGCCCATGCCGCGAAGGAAGCGTGGGGCCGCGCATCAGCAACCGAGCGCGCCAATATCCTCAACAAGATCGCGCAGCGCATGGAAGACAATCTCGATCTGCTCGCCCTGGCGGAGACGATCGACAACGGCAAACCGATCCGCGAAACGACGCATGCCGATCTGCCACTGGCGGTGGACCACTTCCGCTACTTCGCGGGCTGCGTGCGCGCGCAGGAGGGCTCGATCGCGGAGATCGACGAGAACACGATCGCCTATCACTTCCACGAGCCGCTGGGCGTGGTCGGTCAGATCATCCCCTGGAACTTCCCGCTGCTGATGGCGGTGTGGAAGCTGGCACCGGCACTCGCTGCCGGCAACTGCGTGGTCCTGAAGCCGGCCGAGCAGACCCCCATGTCGATCATGGTGTTGATGGAGATCATCGGCGACCTGCTGCCTCCCGGCGTGCTCAACGTCGTCAACGGCTTCGGCGTCGAGGCCGGCAAACCGCTGGCGAGCAACAAGCGCATCGCCAAGATCGCGTTCACCGGCGAGACGACGACCGGTCGCCTGATCATGCAATATGCGTCCGAAAACCTGATTCCGGTGACGCTCGAACTGGGCGGCAAGAGCCCGAACATCTTCTTCGCCGATGTGATGGATGCCGACGACGACTACTTCGACAAGTGCCTCGAGGGCTTTGCGATGTTCGCGCTCAACCAGGGCGAGGTCTGCACCTGCCCCAGCCGGGCGCTGATCCAGGAATCGATCTACGAACGCTTCATAGAGCGAGCCATCGCCCGGGTGAAGGCGATCAAGCAGGGTAGTCCGCTCGACCCCGCCACCATGATCGGCGCGCAGGCATCGAACGACCAGCTTGAGAAGATCCTCTCCTATATTCAGGTTGGCAGGGACGAAGGCGCTGAGGTGCTGACGGGCGGCGATCGCGCATCGCTTGGCGGCGAACTGGGCGAAGGCTATTATGTGACGCCGACCGTACTCAGGGGGCACAACAAAATGCGGGTGTTCCAAGAGGAAATCTTTGGTCCCGTCCTCGCGGTCACGACTTTCAAGGACGAGGCCGAAGCACTCGCCATTGCCAATGACACGCTTTACGGGCTCGGTGCGGGCGTCTGGACGCGCGACGGGAGCCGTGCCTACCGCATGGGCCGTGGCATCCAGGCAGGACGTGTCTGGACAAACTGCTACCACGCCTATCCCGCACATGCGGCTTTCGGTGGTTACAAGCAGTCGGGAATCGGTCGCGAGACTCACAAGATGATGCTCGACCACTATCAGCAGACCAAGAATCTGCTGGTGTCCTACAGCCCCAAGGCGCTCGGCTTCTTCTGAAGCCGGGTGCAATCATGCAGCGGCAGGTCGCTTCCAATCGCCCCGCCGCTGTAGGCCCATCTTCATGCCAGTCGGGGGCGAACCACTTGACCAACGTCCCGCCACGCATCCTCATCACCGCGGAAGCCGAAACACTGATCCGGCACCTCGTCGATCGCCACGGTCCGGTGATGTTCCACCAGTCGGGCGGCTGCTGCGATGGCTCCGCGCCGATGTGCTTCCCGCAGGGGGAGTTCAAGGTCGGCGCGCAGGACGTCCTGCTCGGCACCGTCGCGGGCGAGGTGCCGGTGTGGATCGGCGCCGCGCAGTTTGAATATTGGCGGCATACGCAGATTGTCATCGATGTTGTATCCGGACGCGGCGCGGGCATGTCGCTCGAGTCGCCGGAAGGGGTGCGCTTCATCGTCCGCTCGCGGGTTTTCTCCGACGACGAGGCCGATACGCTGGAGCGACTCGGCGATCCGCCCCGCGGCGGCTGACCGGGCAGGCCGAAATGTCCGTTCGTTTTGAAGAGCATCCCAACCGCCGGCAGGTCGTCGGGGAAATGCACCTCCGGCGCTTTCCCGCAATCGCCCTTCCCGCGCACGTCATCCAGCTCGTCCGCATCGTCGCCGACAAGGAGCGCCTTGCCGAACAGGATGCGCTGGCGGTGCTGCCCGGCCGGGTGGAAGGCAGCGCGCGCCACCGCGAATGCCGCTGGTCGCCCGACATTCTGATGTCCTGGGAGCGTCACAGCGAAGCGAGCACGGCAACGCTCGTCCTCACCAACATCGCCCCGGACTGGGCGGCGGTATCGAACCTGCGCGTTCGGCAGGCACTGGACACCGCGGAGGCCATGCCTGGCATCGTCATCCGCGCGACCCATCTCATCGTGGTGGATAGCGAGGACGAGGCGGCACCCGCGCTGGCTGGCGCCGGTTTCGCTGCACCGCAACTGATATCCTGCCGGGTGGCGAACGGCGCGCGGCTCTGGAGCGACTTCCAAATCCACCACGACGGCTATGGCCGGTTGGTCGTCGCCGCCAACCGGCTCTCGCTGGCGGATTTGTCGCGCGGCCTGCAACGCCTGCAGGAACTGGGCAACTACCGTAACCTCGCGCTTCTCGGGCTGCCGGTAGCGCAGGAAGCATGGGGGCGGCTCGACCAGATCGAGCGGCAGCTGGGTTCCGCCGGGCGGGCGCTGTCGGAACGCAGCCTGCGCGACGATGATCTTCTGGCGTCGCTTACGTCAGCAACCGAACGGCTCGTCGCGCTCGCATCGGAATGCGATTTCCGGCTCAGCGCCACCGCTGCCTATGCTGAGATTGTCACCGACCGCCTGAGCGAACTCAATGTGCAGGCGATCGAAGGCTATCCGTCGCTCGTTGACTTCACCGCGCGACGCTTCAACCCCGCGATCCGAACCTGTGCAGCGTTCAGCCGCCGGCTCGATGCATTGAACAGCCGGGCGGCGCAATTTACCGCGCTCTTGCGCACCCGGATCGAAACCAACATCGAAAATCAGAACAGCATGCTGCTCGCGTCGCTCGACCGCAGTGCCCGTATGCAGCTACGGTTGCAGCATCTGGTCGAAGGGCTCTCCGCAGTCGCGATCAGCTACTATTTGCTGGGCCTGATCGGCTACCCTTTGAAAGCGGCCGAGAAACTGCTCCAGCTTTCATCAACGAAGCTGTTGGGGATAGCCGCACCCTTGCTGACCCTGGCCGTATTTCTCATGCTGAGGGCAATGAAGAAACGGCTGATTCATGACGATGGAATGACAGCGCCAAAAGGTGCATAAAACTGTCCCCAAGGGGATAGGAGGGGACAATGCAGGTGGAGAAAAGTACCGCGTCTGCGGACCTATGCTTTGCGTCCAGCCATGCCGCAGACCCGACGGATGCGATGCGCGACATCGCACGCGATGTCGATTTCGGCGATCTGTCCGGCGCGCTGATCTTCGCTTCGCATCGCTATGACCGCGAGATGCTGGCGCGCGCCATCAACCGCAACTGCGAAGGTGTAACGGTGATCGGCAGTGTCAGTTCGGGCGAACTGACGGAGGCCGGCTATGACCATGAGAGCATTTGCTTCATCGGATTTCCCCGTGACCAGTTCCGTTTGACGTCGCAGCGGTTCGACGATGTCGAGGACATCGACCCCGTGGCGGTTCGCGATGCGGTGCGCGCGCTGGTCGCAGTCGCCGATCGAGACAGCCGCCATCTTGGCGCGCACGTCAATCACGTCGGGATCGTCCTCGTCGACGGCCTTTCCCATCGCGAAGAGCTGCTAACGATGGCGGTGCAGGATGCGCTCGGCGATGTCCCGCTGATCGGCGGGTCATCCAGCGACAATCTGGCTTTCCGCGACACCGCCATATTTGACGGAGGGCAGTTCCATGCCCGCTCAGCGGTCATCGCGATCCTCTCCTCTCCCCGTCCGATGCATGTGTTCACGTCCCAACATTATCGAGCAACCGGCGCCAAGATGGTGGTGACCGGCGCCAACACCGAAGACCGCGTCGTAACGGAGATCAACGCCGAACCCGCCGCGAGCGAATATCTGCGCCTCGCCGGTCACGCGGGTGAGGCGCTGGGTCTGGAGTTTTTTGCCGCCCACCCGCCGATGGTCCGCATCGGCGGCCAGTATCATGTCCGTTCAATCCAGAGCGCAAACCCCGACGGCAGCCTGTCCTTCTACTGCGCGATAGACCAGGGAATCGTGCTTACGATTGGCGAGCCGCTCGATCGGCTCGAAGGCATGCAACGGCTGTTCGAAGAAATCTCCGCGCAGGTGGGGTCCGTTGATCGCATCATCGCATTCGATTGCGTGCTCAACCGGATCGACGCCGAACAGCGCCAGCTCAGCCGGCAGATCTCGGAACTATACCAGCGCTTCCGCGTGGTCGGCTTCAATAGCTATGGCGAGCAGTTTCACGCTCTCCACGTCAACCAGACACTCAGCGGTCTTGCGATTGGCCGATGATGCAGTCCGACCTGGCTTCCAGTCCTGATAGCCGCGAGGCCGAGGTCGCCGCCCTCAAGGCGCGGGTGACGAAGCTGGAGAAGATCAATGCCGCGCTGATGGACCGTGTCGAGCGATCCAACGATATCGCGGGCAATGCCTTTTCAATGTTCGAGACAGCGATCTCGCTGGAATCGATGGTCCGGCATCGAACCGGCGCGCTGCAGGACGCGCTGGCCCGCTTGGCGCAGGCCAACGCCGATCTTGCCGCCGCGCACAGCTCCGCCGACGCGGCACGTATGCGGCTGCGCGATGCGATCGAATCGGTCAATGAAGGGTTCATCCTGTTCGACGCCGACGATCGGCTGGTCCTCTATAACGATGCCTATCTGGGCTTCTGGCCCTTTCTGCGCGAGCATATCCGCGAGGGCATGACCTTCGACGAACTCGCCCGCCTGGCGGCGGAACATGCGCGGCCTGTTGGGTCCGTTCTCGCCGTCGATCGCTGGGTGTCGGAACGCCTGGCGCGTCACAGCATTGCCGATGGCGGCCACGTGCAGGCGCTCGCGGACGGCCGCTGGATCCAGATCAACGAGTTGCGGACGAGCGAGGGCGGCATCGTCGGCATCTACACCGACATCACCGAAGCCAAGGCGGAGGACGCCCGCGAACGCGCACGCGAGCTGGCAGAACGCAACCTCGTCCTGCAGGCGACGCTCGACAATCTGAGCGAGGGTGTCTGTGTGTTCGACATCGAAGGCCGCGTTTCGGCATGGAACAATGCGCTGGAGCGCCTGCTCGCATTGCCGGAGCGCTGGAGCCAGTCGATTACCCGCCATGCCGATCTCGTTGAATGGTGCCGCACGCAGCTCGGCATGATCGACGGCGGCTGCCTCGACTGGCGTGGTGGCGGAACGATGACGCGCCTTGAGCGCAGATGCTCTGCAGGCACCCGACATTTCGATATCCAGAGCACCGCCATGGAACGTGGTGGTCAGGTGATCGCCTTTGCGGACGTGACCGAGATGCTGAGCGCACAGGCAGCACTGAGGAATACGGCCGAAACGCTCGAGCGCCGCGTACTGGAGCGGACAGCCGAGCTGCGCGCCGTCAACGGGCAGTTGGAAGGCGAGGTCGCCGAACGCAGGCAGATCGAGGCTCAGCTTATGGAAGCGAAGACGATCGCCGAGAAGGCGAATCTTTCCAAGACAAGCTTCCTCGCGGCGGCGAGCCACGACCTGCTTCAGCCTTTGAACGCAGCGCGGCTCTTCGTCGCGGCATTGGGAGACAGGCGCCTCGCGCTCCCCACCCGCGCGCTTGTGAACCAGACGTCGATGGCGCTCGATTCTGTGGAGGACCTGCTTGAATCGCTGCTGGAAATCAGCCGCCTCGATGCTGGCGCCATCCAGCCGGAGATCACCGACTTCCGCCTCGACAAACTGCTCGACACGCTGACCATGGAATTCCGCCCGATGGCCACGGCGGCGGGTCTGAGCTTTTCGGTGCACAGCGATGGCCATTGGGTGAGGTCGGATATCCGTCTGCTCCGGCGAATCCTCCAGAACCTGATTTCCAACGCGATCCGCTACACGCCGAACGGATCGGTTGAGATACGGTGCGCGCTCGATGGCAAGCTGGTCCGCATCAGCGTCATCGATACCGGCAACGGCATCGCCCCGGACAAGCACACAGTCGCCTTCGAGGAATTCAGACGTCTCGACACCCGCCAGGGGGGCAAAGGGCTGGGTCTTGCCATTGTTCGCCGCGCCAGCGACATGCTGGGCCATGCGGTGTCGCTATCGTCAAAGCCGGGCGAGGGATCGACCTTTGCGGTCACCGTACCGGTCGGCATGGCAGTAAGCGAAAGCGACGAGCGGATAGGCTGTGCGACGCGCGACAGATCGATGCGCGACCTGTCAATCCTCGTCATCGACAATGAACGGTCGATCCAGACGGGAATGGCCACGCTGCTGCGCGGCTGGGGCTGTGACGTCGTGACGGCAGGTAGCCTCGCCGACGCGCTGCGCCAATATGACGGCGGGGTGCGCCCGGATGTCATCGTCGTGGACTATCATCTGAGCGACAACGAAACCGGCGATGCCGCGATCGCCGCGCTGACAACGCATCTCGGTCAATCGATCCCTGCCATCATGATCTCGGCGGACCGCGGTGAGGCGCTCAAGGCCAAAATGAGCGCGCTCGCTATTCCGCTGCTCAGCAAGCCGGTAAAGCCTGCCCAGCTTCGCGCGCTGCTACGCACGAAGCTGCCGTAGGCGGGCTGCGCCGTAGAGCCTGATCGGTTAGGTGGAAGCGCTCTACGCTTCCGCCGCAATCGTGAATCAGGCCCCTACACCCGTTTGAGACCTTGATTCACGTTTCAGGCTGATTCAGCCTGAAACGTGAATCAAGGTCTAGTCCGGGGTGAAGTTTACCTGATTGGCTTTGATGACCGCCTGGGTCCGGCTGAACACACCGAGCTTCTGCAAGATCGCGGAGACATGCGCCTTTACCGTCGTCATGGAGACGCCGATGTCGTGCGCGATCTGCTTGTTGAGGCGACCACTGACCAGGTGGCCGAGAACAAGCCGCTGGTGCGGCGTCAGGCTGTCGATGCGACGGAGAATGTCGCTCGCTTCTGCCGATGCTGCAGGCGCCTCGCCCACGACCTCAGGCAGGTAGATTTCGCCGGATACGATGCGATGCAGCGCCTCTACGATCGCGCTGCGCTTCATCGATTTGGGGATGAACCCGGCGGCACCGACAGAGAGCGCTTCCTGGACGATCGACCAGTCGAAGGCACCCGACACCATTGCAACCGGCAGGATGGGGTATTTCTGACGAAGCAGGCGAAGCCCATCCAGCCGCTTCACGTCCGGGATATTGAGGTCGAGCAGGACGAGATCGAAATTGCTCTGCTTCTCGAGTGTGACGAGCGCTTCTTCGAGCGACGAGGCCTCGAGGATCTCGCATCCGTCGAAGGTCACCGCGACCACCGAGCGAAGGCCGTCGCGGACGAGCGGATGATCGTCGATGATAAGCACGCGCTCCATCATCGCCTCCGTGCCCATGTCTCTCCCCATCTCCCCGTGCTGTCTCCCATCATTGACCAGGATCGAGGGCGCGGCAAGCCGCTGACTGTGCGTACCGCGCCCCAGAATGATCATCCTCTGCCCCTCACTTCGCCAGTTTGAACACCCAGAGGGAACCGCCCTGGTTGATATCCTTGAACGACTTGGCGACCTCGCCGCCCCAGAGCGGCACCGCGCCGCCCCAGCCGGACATCACGGCGACATACTGCTCGCCGTCCTGCTCCCATGTGACGGGAGAGCCGACCACGCCCGAGCCGGTCTGGAATTTCCAAAGTTCCTGTCCCGTCTTGGCATCGAAGGCTTTCAGATATCCTTCGGGTGTCCCCGTGAAGACAAGGTTGCCTGCAGTCGTCAGCACGCCGCCCCAGAGGGGCGCCTTGTTCTTGTATTCCCAGACGATCTTCCCTGTCGCGGGATCCATGGCGCGCAGTGCGCCGATATGATCCTCAGCGATCGGCTTAATGGTGAAACCCGCACCCAGATAGGCCGCGCCCTTCTTGTAGGCGATCGGCTCGTTCCAGATGTCCATGCCCCAGTCGTTTGACGGGATGTAGAACAGGCCGGTGTCCTTGCTATAGGCCATCGGCATCCAGTTCTTGCCGCCGAGAAAGCTTGGCGAGGCGAAAACAGTCGTTCCCTTCTTGTCGCTCGGTGCGCCGGGACGGTTCGCCGCGACAAAATTGGGCCTGCCGTTCTTGTCGAAGCCATTCGCCCAAGTCGTCTGCATGACGAACTTGTTAGCGGACACGAACTTGCCGTTGGTACGATCAAGGACGAAGAAGTAGCCATTGCGATCAGCCTTGGCACCCAGCTTCATCGGTTTGCCCCTGATCGTCGCGTCGAACGGAATGAACTCGTTGACGCCGTCAAAGTCCCATCCGTCGTGCGGCGTGGTCTGATAATGCCACTTGATGACGCCGGTGTCGGGATCGATCGCGAGCGTCGACGAGGTGTAGAGATTGTCGCCGGGCCTCAAATGGCTGTTCCACGGTGCCGGGTTGCCGGTACCGAAGAAGAGGAGGTTCGTGTCCGGGTCGTAGGTACCACCGAGCCAGGTTGCGCCGCCGCCGGTTTTCCACAAGTCGCCCTGCCAGCTCGCGTTGGTCTTGCCGGTGATGCCGTTTTCCTGGCCGTTGAGCGTACCCATATGGCCTTCGATCGTCGGACGCCGCCACACCAGCTCGCCGGTATTCACGTCGCGCGCCTCGACCGCGCCAACGACGCCGAACTCACCACCCGAATTGCCGTAGATCACCTTGCCCTTGACGATAATCGGAGCAGCCGTCGCGGAGTAGCCCGCCTGATAGTCAGCGATCTGCTTGTTCCAGATGACCTTGCCCGTCTCGCGATTGAGCGCGACCAGCCGCGCGTCGAGCGTCGCAAAGATGATCTTGTCGCCATAGATCGCGGCACCGCGGTTGACGACATCGCAGCAGGGCATGATTCCCTCGGGCAGGCGGGCGTCATATTGCCATTTCTCCTCGCCGGTGCGCGCGTCGAACGCGAAAAGACGGGAATAGCTGCCAGTGACATAGATCGTGCCGTCATAGACGATCGGCTGGGCTTCCTGACCGCGCTGCTTCTCGCCGCCGAGCGAGGAGGAGAAAGCCGGAATGAGTTTCGCCACATTTTCCGCGTTGATCGCGTTCAGCGGGCTGAACCGATGCGCCTGCGGGCCCATGCCATAGGTCAGAACATCGCCGGTCGACTGGGCATCGCTCATGAGGTCGCCGTCGGTCGGTCCGTTGGCCAGCAACGGAGCCGCCGCAATGCTTGCTGCCATCGCTCCAACAGCTACAACGGTACCTATCCTGAATCTTTTCATGGTCATCCCTCCCACTTATTTGCAAAATCTGAAATTGATTTCAGGTTGCGACCGTAAGCCCAGCTTGAACGGGGCCAAATTGGACCTTGGGTCGCTCATCAGGTAGCCAACGGCGGCGTATAACTCACACCGTATCGGCCGAAGATCGCTGCCAGTTCGCCCGAAGTCGTCATCCCCGACATGATCTCCTCAACAGCATCGCCCAGACTTCGGCTGTTCTCCTTGACCGCCATTCCGATGTCCCAACCGGAGGAGAACATCGCGGGCAATGGACCACGACGGCGGCGGATCGAGGGTGCCGCACCGTCGGCGAGCATCGTTTCGATCTGCGCGCGGCTCGCCATCACCGCGTCTGCCTTGCCCGCGATCAGCGCGGCCATGGCGTCGGTGCCGGTGAGATAGTGGTCCACATCCTGCTTCAGGACGCCGCCAAAGGAGCCGAGGAGATAGAAGTCGGGAATGCTGTCGAGTTCGGCCGCCAGCCGCTTGCCCTTGAGCTGCGGCGGCGGGACCTCGCAGTCGGATACGGTATTCCCGCACACCAGCGCGAAGCTCTCGCGATAATAAGGGGCCACGATCGCCACCTGATCGTTCCGCCCTGCGAACACCCTGTCATAAGGAACATGCATCATCAGGTCGCAGGCCGTGAAGCCCAGCAGACCGCCCTTCCACACGGCGTTGCGCAAGTCGTCGTCGACGCTCTCGTCAGCCGTCAGTTCGGCCGCATCGAGCCGAACGCCGAGCCCGTCGGCGATCGCCCGCGCCAGATCAACATCGATACCGGTCAGCCTGCCTTCGCTTCGCCAGGACCATGGGCGGTTGTCCTTGTAGACCGCCACGCGCAACGCCCCGAGCTCCTTGACCCTGGCAAGCGGTGCTGCCTCACCCGAAAAGGGCCTGAAAGACAGGGCAGCGGCGCCACTCAGGCCGGCAAGCATCTGGCGCCGTGTCAAGCCCACGCCGTCAGCCCTGATATTTGGTTTCGAGCCAGGCACGGATCGCCCAGCCAGCCTTCTGCCCCAGCACATCACCGAAGGGCGGCATATAGACCTTGCCGTCGTGGCTGGAGCCGTGCTGGTAGCGCTGGATAAACCACTGGTCGCCCGACTCGCCAAGTTCCAGATACCGCAGGTCGGGCGCGATTCCTCCGCTTTCGGCGTCCAGGCCATGACAGCGTGCGCAGTTCTGCCCATAAGCCGACTGGCCGATCTCGACCGCCTTGAGATTGCCCGAATAGGGGTTCTTCTGAAGCCATTCGGTGCCGATTTCGGGAAGATCAGCGGTATCGACGGCCTGCGGCGTGACGTCGCCATGCGCCTTGAGCGGGGTGGTGGCCGAGGTCCATAGCGCCGCCGCCAGCAGCGATGCCGCCCCGACGAGTGCGAACCGAGAAATCGTCATCCTTCCCATCCTCATCCAAAAGACACTGTTTATGCGACGGAGTGTACGGCCTGCGCGAAGCAGGCCCCATTGGCCATTGGTCCAATGCCGACAATCGCGTCCGTCCGCTAAGTCCATGGGGGGAGAGCAGAGATGAAGAACCGCATGTGCCAGGCCGCCACGGCGGCGCTGTTATTGACGACACCGGCGGCGGCGGAGACGCTCTATGTCTCGAACGAGCGCGGCAACAGCATCAGCGTCATCGATACGGCCAGCGGGACAGTAAGCGCGACCTGGCCTGTAGGCGGCCGACCGCGCGGCATCACGCTCTCCCGCGACGGTCGCTATCTCTATGTCTGTGCCAGCAACGACCATGCCGTCCAGGTGATTGATCGCGCGACCGGCAAGGTCGTGGGCGAACTGCCCTCGGGCCAGGACCCGGAGCAGTTCTTCCTGTCGCGCGATGGATCGATGCTGTTCGTCGCCAACGAGGATGACGCCGCGCTCACTGCCATTGACCTCACCTCGCGGACCGTTGCCTTTCAGGTCGATGTCGGCGCGGAGCCCGAGGGGGTGGCGCAAAGCATTGACGGCAGGTGGGTTGTCGTCACATCGGAGGAAGACAGCACGGTCGACTGGATCGACATGGCGACAAAGACGGTGATCGAACAGACCCCCACCGGGCAGCGTCCGCGCCACGTCGAATTCACGGCGGACGGCAAGGATTTGTGGGTAGCGGCCGAAGTGGGCGGCGTCGTTCAGATCATCGATGTCGCCTCCCGCAAGATCACGAAGACCATCGCGTTCAACATCGAGGGCGTTTCGTCCTTTGCAATGCTGCCCTGCGGGATTCGCTTC
Source organism: uncultured Sphingobium sp. (assembly GCA_964532255.1). Lineage (GTDB taxonomy): Bacteria > Pseudomonadota > Alphaproteobacteria > Sphingomonadales > Sphingomonadaceae > Sphingobium. The sequence goes on along the minus strand of CAZHGR010000001.1, from coordinate 90,483 downwards.
ACACCTGACGGCCGCACGGCGATCGTCGCACTGGGCCGCGCGAACCACGTCGCACTGGTCGATGTCGCCTCGCACAAGGTCCGCGCCTATGTGCCCGTCGGCAAACGCGTCTGGCACGTCGCAGTGTCCGACGACGGCCGGACCGCCTATGCTGCCAACGGCCTTTCGGACAATGTCTCGGTCATTGATATCGCGGGCGCAACAGTCACGAAAACGGTCGCAACCGGTGCCGGGCCGTGGGGCGTCGTGGTCGCCCCCTGACCGAAGCTGAACGTCCCTCTCCTCCCAAGGGACGAGAACCAAAGTCCAATATCGGCATCTGGGCGATCCAGCCACTCTCTGCCCCACCGAAACAATCGGATACAGAGGGAGGGATGCATGAAGGGACTAAGGCTCCTGGCGAGCGCCGCTATAGCCGCGACGATGATCGCGGGTACGGCACCGGCGATGGCCGGCACCAACGCCGATCTGCTGAAGCGGCTGCATGAGAAGGGAATCCTGACCGACGACGAATATCAGCAGCTCATGGCGAGCGAGAAGGCCGAAAGCGCCGCCGCCAAGGCGCCGCCGATGGCTCAGGCGCAGGCCGCGCTCGACGACAAGCGGCTGGTGCGCGCGATGGACAGCGGGGTCGGCATTCAGGTCGGCGACGTCGCGCTCAAATTCTCCGGTCAGGTCAACGGCTTCTATGTCTATGACAGCCCCTCGAAGGGCAACCAGCCAGTTGTTGGCGGCGTCGTAGGCGGAACAGGAGACAGCTCGTCGGTCCGCAACGGACTGCTCCCCGGCTATCTCAAGATCGAGGCGATGACCAACCTCGGCGGCTGGGACGTCGGCGCGCATTTCGGCATGTATCCCGGCATCAACAGCACCGCCTATGGGGCGCTCGGCGCGAACAACGGCGGTCAGCCGACCGCGCTCGCAACCGCGGGTATCGACTTCCGCCAGACCTATCTGACCATCGGCAAGCCAAGCATCGGCGAGCTCAAGATCGGTCGCGACATCGGCCTGTTCGGCTCCGAAGGCATTTTGAACGACATCACGCTGCTTTCGTCTGGCAGCACCGGCGGCAATGTCGCGCCGGGCAACACGACACTCGGTCGCATCGGTATCGGCTATATCTACACCGACTTTCAGCCTCAGATTACCTATACTTCGCCAAGCTTCGGCGGACTGCAGGCGAGTGTTGGCGTGTTCCAGCCGCTCACCTCGCTCAGCGCGCCGGGACCGGAGACCAACGGTTCGCCCGGTTTCCAGGCGAAGGTCACCTATGACAACAAGATCGGGGGGGTCGCCACCCGACTCTGGGTGTCGGGCATCACCCAGAAGCATGATGCGGGTGCCGGCCTTGACTATACCGGAAGCGGCTTCGACGTGGGTGCCCGCGTCGGCGTCGGGCCGGTCACCCTCACCGGCTATTACTACAATGCGAGCGGGCTGGGCACGACCGTCCTCAACCTGTTCGACAATGACGGCGCGGGTAACAAGCGCGACAGCGAAGGCTTCTACCTTCAGGGCATGACCACTTTCGGCAAGATCTCGCTCGGCGGCAGCTATGGCGAGAGCACGCTCGACCATGCCAATCTCGGCGACGCGATCGCCAACCCCACGCTCGTTCGCCGCAACAGTAGCTGGGTCGGGCAGGTCCGCTACGGCTTCAACAGTTGGGTGACGCTGATCGCCGAATATGTGTCGACGACGTCGCGCGCGCATAACGGCAATCGTGCCGAATCCGACGCGGTCGCTGCCGGAGCCATTCTTTTCTTCTGAACCCGTGGGTCGAAAGGCCAATGGGCCAGTAGCGGGGTGGCGCCGAGCCTGGGTGCCGCCCCGTTCCTTTGCCGGACAGGTCGCGGGGAGGATCGCAAGACAATGACATCTCTATGGTTGAGCACTCTGGGCGTACTGCCGCTCGCGGCCACGGCCCACGCTCAAGCGCAGCCGCAAAACCCCAACGAGCCGGCGATCGTGGTGCTGGGCAAGAGCCTGCCGCTGCCGCCCGGCACCCCGGCCTACGGATCATCGCTCATCGAACGGGAGAGGCTGGACAACAGCCCCTCAGGTCGGATCGAGACCGTGCTGAGCGATGTCGCCGGGTTTCAGCAGTTCCGCAGATCTGACAGCCGATCGGCCAATCCGTCGGCGCAGGGGGCCACGCTTCGCGCGCTGGGCGGCAATGCGTCGAGCCGGACGCTGGTACTCCTTGATGGCGTGCCGATGGCCGATCCCTTCTTCGGCTACATCCCCTTCTCGGCGCTGGTGCCCGACCGCCTCTCTGTCATCCGGGTCACGCGCGGTGGGGGTAGCGGTGCGTTCGGTGCCGGCGCCGTGGCCGGCACGATCGAGCTGGCAAGCGCGGGCCGCGACGAACTGCCGCTCTACTCTGCGAGCGCATTCTACGGCAGCCGCAATGCGACCGAACTTTCGGCTACCGTCTCTCCCGATCTCGGCGCGGGCTTTGTTTCGCTCTCAGGACGATGGGACCGGGGCGACGGGTTCCACACCACCCCATCCGATCAGCGAAACGCCGCGTCCGTCCCCGCCGCCTACGACGGCTGGTCGACGAACCTGCGCGTTGCCGCGCCCCTTTCGGCCAATGCGGAGATCCAGATGCGCGGCCTTCTCTTCCGCGACGAGCGCACGCTGCGCTTTCGCGGCGCGGACTCGTCAAGCGAGGGACAGGATGCCAGCATTCGCCTGCTGACGCGCGGGGCGTGGCAGGTCGAAGCGCTCGCCTATGTCCAGGCACGCAACTTCACCAACATCGTCATCAGTGCAAGCAGCCTCGCCAAGTCGCTCGATCAGAGGAATACGCCGTCAACCGGCGTCGGCGGCAAGATCGAGATACGCCCGCCGGTGGGCGCAGCGCATATGCTCCGCATCGGGGGCGACGTGCGCCGTGCATCGGGCAGAATGTTCGAGGACGCCTACAATGGCAACGGCACCGTCCGCAGCCGCACCGCTGCAGGCGGCGCGCAGACGCTGGTCGGCCTGTTCGTGGAGAATGACTGGACGCCGGCGGCTGGCAATGGACGCCTGATACTGACCGGGGGCGCTCGCGCCGATCACTGGTCGATTGCCGACGGGTTCTACCGTCAGGCCGATTCCGCTGGCGCTGTCACGCGCGATGCGCGTTTCGCCGACCGCAGCCACTGGAAGGTCTCGGCGCGTGCGGGCATGGTCTTCCGGGCAAGTGACGCCGTGGCGCTTCGGGTCGCGGGCTATACTGGCTTTCGCCTTCCCACTCTCAACGAGCTCTATCGGCCATTCACCGTCTTCCCGGTCCGGACGGAGGCGAACGAAAATCTGAAGCCGGAGAAACTGAAGGGGGCCGAGCTCGGCGTCAACATCACACCTGTTCCGGCGGTCGATGTCAGCGCGACGCTGTTCTCCAACCGGCTCGACGATGCGGTTGCCAATGTGACGACGGGAACCAATGTTCGCCGGCGACAGAATGTCGACGCGATCGTCGCGAAGGGCGTGGAGCTGGCAGCGAGCTTGCGCTTTGGCAACTTCGCCGTCGACGCCTCCTATGCCTACAGCCACAGCCGCGTCACCGCCGCTGGCGAGCCGTTCGACGGCCTCCGCCCGGCACAGAGCCCGGCGCACAGCGCCAGCGGCACGCTGCGTTGGTCTCGCGCGGAGGGGCCGCTGGTGGCGGCGACGCTGCGCTACGTCTCCAGCCAGTATGAGGACGATCTTCAGAGCGATGTCCTCCCGTCGGTTTTCACCGTGGACGGCATCGCGAGCATCCCGGTCGCCCGGGACATCCGCATCGTCGGTCGTGTCGAGAATCTCCTCGACGAGCGCGTCGTCACGCGCAACGCCGCCGGATCGATCGACCTGGGTACGCCGCAGACGTTCTGGATCGGGTTGAAGATCGGCGGCTGAAGTCAGGCCTGTAGGACCCCGGCACAGGGCGATCCGTTCTCAGCCCCCGTCGATCCGGGGCAGCATGGCCGCTTCCAGCGCGGGATAGAGATGCGCGACGCTGCGTTGCAACTCGTAGCGGGCGGCAGCAAAATCGGCGAAGCGTTCCGGGATCGGCAGCCCGCCCGCACCGACCATGCCGAGCCCCTGAGCCACCGCGTCGGTGAGCGCCCGTTCCAGCCAGTCGATCCAGTCGCGCGTCTGGTCGATCGCAATGCGCCCGTCGGCATCGAAAGGACCGTGACCGGGTATCGCAGCCCTGTGCGGAAGCCCTTTGAGCGTGTCGAGGCTGGCCCGCCACGATGCCAGATCCGCGTGGGGGGTAGACGGCGCGCGATTGTGGAACAGGAGGTCTCCGCCGATCAGTATGCCGGTCCGCTCGTCGAGCAACGCCAGATCCGCGCGGCTGTGCCCCGACAGCGCGAGCAGACGCAATCGCCGACCACCATGATCGACCACACTCTCGCCCACCGCCCTACTCGGCACAACCAGGTCGGTGCCGCGCATCCAGTCGTTAAGCATCCGGTACATGGCATCCGAAAAGCCCGGGCCGTCGCGCCGGATGTCGGCGATCGTGCCGGGTAGCGCCGCGACGATCGCGGGATCGAACACCCCGATGCCGAGACCGTGATCGGGGTGGAGATGCGTCACATAGACCTGGACGACGGGCTTGCCGGTCAGTTGCTCGGCAACCTGCCGCAGCGTCTCGGCATAGCGGCGCGACGGACCGCAATCGCACAGGATCGTGCCGGCGGGCGTGTCGATGATGGCGATGTTCGCGATGGCACCGCCATTTGCGGGTTCTATGGGTGCATCGGCACCATGCACCATCCAGACCCCGTCCGCCACAAGCTGCGGCGCGATGACATAGTCCGCGGCACGCGCTGCGCCGCCGACCGCCATCGCGCCAAGTGCCGCCCCCAGAAAGGCCCTCCTGTCGAGCGTCATGGATCGCGCTTCGACACCGCGACCCGCGCCTCGTAATCGCGTCCATTGGTATCACGCGCCACGATGCTGATGCCTTCCCCCGCCCGCGCCAGCGGCATGAGCGTGAAGGCGGGGTCTTCAGCCACAGAGGCAAAGACGGTCATCTCGCCGAGCGCGCGACCATCAGCGTCGGCAAGGCGCAGTTCCTCGACATGATAGGACGGGATATTCTCGACATAGCCGGTGTCCATCGGATGTCGGATCGTCAGCCGGAGCCGCGCGACCTTGCCGTCACCGTCCGGCGAGGCCGAACCGCGTATCTCCCCGAGATGCTCGGCCCAGTCGCCCTTGACGCGGCTGACAGGCGGAGCCGAACAGCCGCCACCCGCAGCATCGATCCAGCCGCCCCACACATGCCAACTTCCGTCGGCGACCTGCACCGCCCCGCGCACCGGTGTCCGCTGGTCGAGCTTGATGCGCGTTTCGAAATAGGGCTCGGCGGCGGAGGGCCGGTAGTCGACGGCAACCGGGATCGGATTCAGGTCCACGAGCAGGATCATGCGCTTGACCGCGCCGACACCGCGCGCGTCGACGGCAACGGGAAAGACGCGCTGGTTCTCAGCAATCGGCGGAAACTCCACGCGAACGCGCGGGTCGAAGATCACCGGATCGTCGCCGAACAGCGCGGCGGAATGGGCGTCCCACATCGGTGATTGGAGCGGATCGTCCGCCGCCAGCGCCGCGACCGGCACCGCCAGACCCAGTGCACAGAGAGTCAGGGCCAGAGCTGCTTTCATCATCCTTCTCCCTAAGTCCCACTGTATCGGACGCCGGACGCCGCTAACATTCAACCTTGGGTCGCGAGGCAGGGAGAGACGCGCATGATCCGGCGGATGATCGCGGCAATGGCTCTGGTCGCGGCAAACAGCCTGCCCGCGCAGGAGCGGCTGTTCAATGACGATGGCTATCGGACCGCGCGCTATCGCGCACCCGTGCCGGCACCGCCCAGCGGTGTCGTGCGGATTTCGCTGCCGGAAGCGGCGAGGCTTCGGCCCGATCGCGACGCGCTCTTCATCGACGTGCTGCCGGCGGAAGGCGGGCATCGCGATCAGGACGGCCGCTGGCGTCTGGCGGTGAGGCCGCTCACTATCCCGGGCGCGCACTGGTTTCCGGAAGCAGGGCGCGGTGAGCCCGACCTTGTCATTCTCGCAGGCTTCGCGCGCGGCGTCGCCCGGCTCAGCAACCGCCGGCGCGATCGCCCAATCATCGTGTTTTGCCTGTCCGACTGCTGGATGAGCTGGAACGCCGCGCGCCGCCTCCACGCTCTTGGCTATCGGGACGTGCGCTGGCTGGCCGAGGGCACCGACGGCTGGCGCGACCTCGGCCTGCCGATCGAGGAAGCCGTCCCAGAAGGGGGTCTGGCGCGGGTTAGGACCAATGGGTAATTGCGCGTGGCGCAGCGCGCGGCATGTTCCTGGGCAAATATCTGCTCGGGAGAGACCCATGTTCCGCACCGCCGCGCTCTGCACGATCCTCGCCGTTACCGCCGCTCCGCTACCGGCGTCAGCGAAGGAGTTCATCGTCCATATGAAGAACAGCGGTGCCGAGGGCACGATGGTGTTCGAGCCTTCCTATGTGAAGGCATCGCCCGGCGACACCATCCGGTTCCTGCCCAGCGATGCCGCCCATAATGCCGAAACGCTGACAACGATCTGGCCCAAGGGCGCGACCCCGATCAAGGGTGCGATGAACAAGGAAGTCGTGCTGACCGTCAGCAAGCCCGGCCTCTACGGCATCAAGTGCATGCCGCATTATTCGATGGGCATGGTCGCGCTCGTCCAGGTCGGCAAGCCGGTCGCGGCCGAGGTCGCAGCGGCGAAGGCGGTCAAGCTCCCCCCGCTTGCCGCCAAGCGCATGACAGCGGCTCTCGCCAAGGTGAAGTAAGGTCGATGATGGCGGAGGACCCGATCCGCTCCGGGATGCTCCGCCCCTAGAACCGGACCTTCGCCCCGACCCGGATCGAGCGCGGCGCGCCCGGTGCGTAGAAGGTGGAGCCGACGAGCGGCCGTTCCCCATCGATCACCGGACCGGCAAAGGGCCTCGCGACGAAGTTGCCCGCCGCATCGAAGCCCGTCGCGCCAAGCTGAGCGCCCGTGGCATAGTGCTTGTCGAACAGGTTATTGACCTGCGCGAACAGAGTCAGCGCCTTCATCGGCCGCGCCTCTGCGCCGACATTGACGACGGCATAGGGCGGGATGGTGCCCTCTCCCAGATAGTAGATGCCGTCGGGCTCATGCTCGCCATTCTCATTGCCGCGCGCGACCATGCCGGAAACGGCGGTCATATCGACCGACAGGCTGATCATCTCGACGGGGTCCCAGTCGATCGCTGCCGTGACCAGATGGCGCGGGACGAGCGGAATGCGATTGCCGGGGTGAATGTCGATCGCACCCTCGAAACCCGGAGCCTCGCCGTCATTGCTGCTGTTGCCAGCGCCGTTGACCGTCTCGGCACTGCGATAGGTGGCATCGAGGAAGCTGTAGTGCCCCGACAGCCGGACGCGGCCAAGCCGAGCGGATGCGTCGATGTCGATCCCCTGCCTGCGGGTGCGCCCGAAGTTGCGGAAGTAGCCGAAGCCCGACGCATCGTTCGCGACGAACAGTATGTCGTCACGGCTGACAGTGCGGAAAACGCTGAAGCGCAGGGCGAGGCCTGCCACATCGGCATTGACGCCACCTTCCCAGGTGCGAGCCACCACGTCCCGCAACGGGGGATCCCCGGCGAGCGCGTTGGGTAACCGGCAAGGGCTTTCGGGGTCCGAGCAGCCCAGCTCGACCGAGGATGGCGCGCGGCTGGTCTGGCTGGCGGCCAGGTCGAAGGACAGCGAAGGGAGCGGGCTCCAACGCAGCGCCATGGCTGGGTTGAACCGGTGATAGACGGGGTCGGCATCGAGCGATCCGGTGCCGCCGCCGGGCGTGATATGATCCCGGTTGGTGACCGACGTACGATCATATCGGCCGGACACATCGAGGTGCAATGTCGGCGTGATGTCGATGGCATCGGTGGCATAGAGGCTGAAGCTGCGCGTACGCCCGGTCATGTCCACCCGCGCGTCAAAGGCGTCTTCGGATTCCTGCGTTCCGTCGGCGAAGGCACCCTCGCCGTCCACGGCCATAACCGAGTGATCGGGCAGCAGATAGCCGAACTGCGACGATTGGCGGAACGCTGCGCGGCTGTGCGCATAGCTCGCGCCCACAATCAGGCGATTGCGCCCGCCAGCCAAGGGGGTATCGAGCGTCAGTTCGAACGAGGCACCCCATTCGCGCTGGCGCGTGGCAGAGCGATTCGCCAGGCCATTGCACTTCTCGTTGGGTTCGTCGTTAAGGAGGACGTTCGCGATGCAGCGCCATTTCGGGAAGGGCGTGTTCGCCTGCGTCTCCCCACCAGCCGGAAAGCCGCTATACCCGGCCGCGGTCAGCGCCGCGCGTTCGGCGGCGTCGGGTTGATAGAGGCTTTCGCCTAGCGACTCCTCGTTGATGTCGCCATTGAAGGTTTGGGTGCGTACCAAGCGCGCATAGACGTTGCCCGACAGGCTGAGCGCATCCGAAAGGCGCCGGCGGCCGGTCAGGTTCACCAGCCACGCCTTGTTCCGCGTATTGTCTGGCGAGGTATAGACGCTCTGCCGGTCAGCATCGAGCAGGCGCATCTCTTGCAACCCGTTGCCGTTAAGGTCGGTGTCAGCAATGCTGCCCGACAATGCCATGTCGGTCTCGGCATCGGCCCAGCCGAGCTTTGCAAAGCCCTGCACGGCTCGTGAAGGTGAGACGTCGCGCCAGCCACGCTCCTTGAACCCATCGCCGCTCACAAACCAGTGCAAACCGTTCGCGGCGCTGCCACCTGCCTGTGCCTCGACTACGCGGCGGCGGAAGGAACCATAGCTCGCCTGCACTGCATAGCCGGGGTCGGAGCGACCATCCCTCGTGGCGATCGACAGTGCCCCGCCCAGCGAATTACGCCCGAACAGCGGATTGACGCCAGGCACCAGGCTGATCGAGCGGATCGCCGACTTGGGGATCAGATCCCAACTGACGATATCGCCGAACGCCTGGTTCAGCCGCACGCCGTCCACATAGACGGAGAGACCCTGTGCGGTGCCGAGCAATGGCGAGGCAGTAAAGCCGCGATAGTTGATGTCGGGCTGGAGCGGGTTGCCTTGCATGTCGTTCACATAGACGCCACCCATGCGCCGGCGCAGATAGTCGGTGAGATCGGCAGCTTTGGCCCTGTCGATGTCTTCGTCGCTCGCCGTCTGGGCGAGCGCCCCTGCCCCCACGCCCGACAGCGGGGTCGGCGCGATGACGATGATCGTCGCAGGATCGGTGATCGCCGGGGGGTTCGCAGGCGATGCCGGCGCAGCTCCTGGCAGGATCGCGGCAGCCGTGCTCAGCAGATACAGTCGCCCCTTCATCGTCCCCTCCGCGAAATTCTTGTTCGATGCGGAAGTTTAGCGTTCAGGTCTGGTGCGATCCTGAGAAGTCCGTCAGGCTTGCTCGTACTTTAGGCTTGGACGTCGAGCGAAAATCCCTGACCGCGATGGGTCCGGATCACCGGCGGAGCGCTCAGCGAAGCCAGCCGGCGCCTCAGTGCACTGATGTTCACATCCAGCGCATTGTCGGTGACGTCGCTTTCCACGCCCCATACCGCTTCGATGATCGCAGCGCGCTGCACCGTGGCTCCACGCGCCTGTGCAAGGCACCGCAGGACACGGAAACCCCGCCCGTCCAGAGGTATGACCCGGTTCCGCCAGCGGATTTCCCTTGCCACGTCATCGATCGCCAAGTCGCCCAGTCGCAGCGGCGCGGTCGGGCCGCCGCCGCTCCGGCGCTCGAAAACGGCAAGCCGGGCCAGAAGCTCTTCAAAGGCAAAGGGCTTCGGGAGATAGTCATCCGCACCTGCCGCAAAGCCTTCGAGCTTCTCTTCCAGGCTTCCGCGCGCAGTCAGCATCAGTATCTGAAGCCCGGCGCACTGGTCGCGAAGCAAACGACACAGATCGAGCCCGTCCATGTCGGGGAGGCCGAGGTCGAGCAGCACAGCGCAAAACCGGTTGGCGGCAACAATGTTTGCGACCTCCCCGCCCTGCCGGTACCAGGCGACATGATGGCCGTGTACGGCAAGGCCGCGCGTGACGAACCGGCCGATCCCGGCATCGTCCTCGACCAGCAGAATGTTCACCCCACAACCTCGATCAGCGCCGGTGCAGCCTGCTGTTGTAGCAACGGCAGCGAGACGGTGATGCGGCAGCCTCCGGCCAGCACATTCTCAGCCCATATGCGTCCACCGTGTTGCTCGACGACCCAGCTCGCAAGCGCGAGCCCCAGGCCTGTGCCTCCGCGCGAGCGGCCCGCGTCCGTCTGGTAATAGGCATCGAAAAGGCGAGGCAGTTCATCGGCCATCACACCGGGTCCGCCGTCGGTTATGGCGACTGTGGCGGTCTGGACATCGCTGGTTGCGCTGACACACACGACGCCGCCCCCCGGCGAGAACTTCACCGCGTTATCGATGATCGCAGCAAATGCCTGCCCCAGCCAGTGCGGGTCCGCAGAGCACAAGGGCCGGGCCTCATCGCCTGTCAGGTCGATACTGACGTCCGCAGAGCGGGCGAAGGGTTCACTTGTCCTGGTAACGGACCCCAGCACATCAGCGAGACTCGTCGGCGCATGGCTGAGGTGAAGGCGACCGTCATCGGCCTTCGACAGCGCCAGCAGATCATCAACGCGGCGCCCCAGGAAGGCGGCATTGGCCACGACATGCCGGAGCGACTCGCGCAGGCTGGAGACATTCGCCGCCGGATCCGACAAGGCGACTTCGGCCTCTCCTCGCATGACGGTTATCGGCGTGCGAAGTTCATGGCTGCACTTCGCGAAGAACAGCCGCCTGGACCGGTCGACCTCTTCGAGCGCCTTGGTCCGGATCGCAACGAGCCGGGCCAGGCGGCGGTTCGCGTTTGCAAATGCGACGATGCCCGCCGCGACCGCGCCCAGAGCAATGGCCGACAGCAACCCGGCGAGAATGGTGATCCGGCTCCGTAGCGTGCGCATCGCTGAGCTGACCGCGATCACCTCCGCCCGCTCCTTACCGGCAATGGCACCGACGAGCTCCGTGAAGGCGGCACGCCGGGCAGGATCGACGGCAAGCGCAGCGAGCCGGTCGGCTGTGGCAGTTTCTCGCGCCTGCGCACGCAGCTCGGCGGGTGTGGCGAGCAACATCGACTCCTGCCGGATCAGATGCCGGTAGCTGGCGATGTCGTCCGCAAGCGCGCCCCGCGAGCCACCTGTCGCAACCTCCGCCTCAATAGCCGAGACAGCGGCGAGCTGCGCCTGTGCGGCGATCGCCCGCTCAAAATGCCGTTCGGCCGCCTGCCAGCTGAACAGAAAGGCCGCAAGCAAGCCCGCCAGCGAACACAGCAGCATGGTCAATGCGAGTATGATCCAGCCGTTGATCCTGATGCGCATAGCTCGGTGCGGTGCAAAAGCCTAAAGTCGCACATAGCGAACGCCCGTCCATTGGACTTTAGTATCGTAGGGGCTTCCTCCCGTTCGACAGCGAAGGTGGGATGACTGCAAATGGGCCGAACAGCGCGAGGACACGCTGCAAGGGAGCCCGTGCGGCTTCGTTGGCCCGACCACCGTGCCCGGTCGTAGGATCGCTATCCAGCATCATTCGTCTGCTCATTCGAATTTGGAGATCGCCAGCGGCAGTCCCTTGCATCAGGGTGCTGGAATGACGCTTTCGTTCGCGCCCGTGGCTCAGGTCGCTTCAGTTTTGCTGTGGCTCAGAGCGCCGCGCGCCAGCGGCAAGGCGATGGTGACACGCAAGCCGCCGCCGGCGCGGTTGGCCAGTGTCACCGACCCACCGCTCGCTGCGATCGCGCGGCGCGCGATGCCAAGCCCGAGGCCGAAGCCCGCACCACTCTGGTTTGCGCCCTGGACAAATGGTTCGAGGAGCCGCGTTGCCTCCCCGTCCGCGATGCCCGGCCCCTCATCGTCCACCGTGACGATGCAGCGATCCTGCCCGCTCCGACCGAGGGTGAGGCTGACAACCGCCCCCTGAGGCGAGAAGCGCAAAGCATTGCGCAGAATGTTCTCAAAGGCGCGGTGGACGAGCTGGCCGCTTCCCAGAATCAGCCAGTCGTCATCCGCGCTGTCAGTCGGAAGATCGGCGTTCAGGTTCACGCCCTGCGCCTCGGCTTCGAATTGCGCATCCTCCGTGACGAGCTGCAGTACCTCCAGCAGATCGAAATAGTCCTCGCTGGCACGCACATCACTTTCCAGTCGAGCCAGCGTCAGCAGTTCGCCTACCAGCGAATCGAGATGCCCGGCCTCCCGGTCGATGCGGCCAAGCGAAGCCTCGAGGCGGCCGGGATCGCGGCGCAGCAGGTCGGCCGCCAGCCGCATCCGTGCCAGCGGCGAGCGCAACTCGTGCGACACGTCATGGAGCAACCGGTCGCGCGCGCCGACCAGTTCCTGAAGCCGCTCGGCCATGGCATCGAAATCGCGGGCCAGGTCGGCAACCTCGTCCTTGCGGCGACCCATTGTCGGTCCGAGCCGGACGCTGAGATCGCCCTGCGCGAGCCGGCCGAAGCCCACCTGCAAGCGATGGATGGGTGATGCAAGATAGGCAGCCAGGCCCGCACTGAATATGACGCCGCCCAAAGCAATGGCGATCAGATAATCGGGCGGTGCGACGGTGGACACCCAATCCTCATCGACATCGGACAACGGCGGCGTTGCGTAGCGCAAGCAATAGCCGCTCGACGGGCGCGCGATGGCGCGTGGGTCCGCCGTCTTCGCACAGGAGTCCTGTGCCAAAGGAGCGATAGACAAACGCGCGCGATGAGAGGATGGCCAGTTGGCGATCTGCTGTGTCAGGCCGCCCATTCGACCCCTGTCCAAGGCATTCGCTGCCGTTTCGACAAGAGCGGTGCCCGTCGCATGGGGTGGATCCCAGTCCGGTCGGAACGGGGCAGGCTGAAGCGACCAGTAGGACCAAAGTCCGGTCGTCAGCAGGAGATAGGCCGCCCAGAAGCCGAGCCAGATCTTCCAGAACAACCGGCGCTTCATGGGCCGACTGCCAGGCGATAACCGACGCCGCGAATGGTCTCGATCTCGACCACGCCTGCGCTTGCATGGCTGAGCTTCTGGCGCAGATTGCTGACATGAACGTCGATACTGCGGTCGTAGCGCTGCCGCTGCCGGCCCAACGCCGCCAGCGAAAGCTCGTCCTTGGTAGAGACGATATCGCCGGCGCGCATCAAGGCTTCGAACAGGGTGAATTCCGTCGCGGTCAGCTCAATCGCCCGCCCGTCCCAACGCGCGTCGCGCCGTGCCGGGTCGAGTGTCAACAGCTTGATCTCCAGAGGGCCGACCGGACTGGGTCCGCCGGTCCGCCGGAGCACCGCGCGGAGGCGAGCCAGCAATTCCCGCGGATAATAAGGTTTCGCGATATAATCGTCGGCGCCGAGCTCCAGCCCGATGACACGGTCCACGTCGTCGCCACGTGCCGTGAGCATCAGCACCGGCACCTTGCTGGTCTGGCGGATGCGGCTCAGCACCTCGATTCCGTTCATGCGCGGCAGCATGATGTCGAGGATTACCGCCTCAAACCGGCCGGTCAGCGCCTGCTGCACGCCGTCCTCGCCATTACCTGCAACGGTCAGCACAAAGCCCTCTTGCGCGAGATACTCGCGCAGCATGGCGCTCAGGTCCACATCATCGTCGATCAGCAGCAGGTTGGTCACGTTTCGTCCTCGATGCGCGAACGATGCTGGAAGTAACGGAGCGCGATGTCAGCCCACTTTACGCAATCTTTTCGCTTCCCTTGCGATCATCTTACCCACAGGCGTTCGAGCGCTTGGCATAAGGCAGCGCATGCAAAAACGCCGCCTTTTCCTCGTCGCCGGACTTCCCGCCATCCTTGTCCTTGCAGCGCTTGCCGGGTGGTTCGCTGCGCGTCCCTCCCCCAGCGAGGGTCTGACAACGGCCGAGGTCACGGTAGGCGACATTCAACAGACGGTATTGGCGACCGGCAAGCTCCGCCCCAAGGAACTGGTGAGCGTCGGCGCGCAGGTCTCCGGTCAGGTCAAGAAGCTTTACGTCCAGCTCGGCCAGCGGGTGAAGGCAGGCGACCCGGTTGCCGACATCGACGCAGCGCCCCAGCGTCTGGCGCTTCGCAATGCCGAGGCTGCAGTCGGATCTCTGGTCGCCCAGAAAGCATCGCGGCAAGGCGCACTGATTCAGGCAGACCTAGCCTGGCACCGCCAGAAAACGATGCTCGCGGCCGACGCGACGTCGCGGGCCGACTATGAGGCCGCCGAGGCAGTCCTGACGGCCATTCGGGGCGAGCTGCGCTCGCTTGACGCGCAGATCGTCCAGGCCCGAACGCAGGTGGAGACGGCGCGCTTGAATCTGGGCTTCACCCGCATCCTGGCACCGATGGACGGCACCATCGTGGCGATCGTCACGAAACAGGGGCAGACGGTCAACTCGTTCCAGTCGGCGCCGACCATCGTGATGCTGGCGCGCCTCGACGTCATGACCGTGCGCACTGAAATCTCCGAAGCCGATGTACAGAAGGTTCGGGCCGGACAGGTGGTGCGGTTCACGACACTGGGCGCGCCCGACCAGCGCTATCATGCCCGGATCGACCGGATCGAACCCGCGCCGGAATCGATCGCATCGGAAAGCACAGCAGGCACGGCGAGCACGAGCGGCGCATCGGCCGGAACGGCAGCGATCTACTACAATGCCTTGTTCGACGTGCCCAATCCCGAGGGGCGGCTAAGGCCCTCGATGACGGCGCAGGTGTCCGTTCTGCTCGCCAGCGCGCATCATTCTGTGCTGGTGCCGCTCGCGGCGCTTGGCGAGCGCGGTGCCGACGGCCGCTATCAGGTGCGCGTAGTCGATCGGAGCGGGCGGATCGAAACGCGGCAGGTCCGCATCGGCATCGCCGATGACAGCAATGCCGTGGCGCTCTCGGGCCTCACGCCGCACGAGAAAGTCGTCATCGCCCAGGAAACTGCCGAACCTGTCAGCGATGGCGGCATGGGAATGGGGTTCTGATGGACATGCCCCCGATCATCGAGACCAAAGGGCTGCGCCGGGAATTTCCGGCGGGCGAAGGCACTGTCGCCGTGCTCAAGGATATCGACCTGACGATCCACGCCGGCGAGCTGGTGGCGATCGTCGGGGCATCCGGCTCGGGCAAGTCGACCCTGATGAACATCCTCGGCTGCCTGGATCGCCCGACGTCCGGCTCCTATCGCGTGCAGGGGCGAGATACCGGTACACTGGCCCCCGACGAGTTGGCCGCGCTGCGCCGCGAGCATTTCGGCTTCATCTTCCAGCGCTATCATCTGCTGTCCGACCTCTCCGCGGTCGGCAATGTCGAGGTGCCGTCAATCTATGCGGGCCGCAATCCGATGGCGCGGCGCGAGCGGGCGCTGGCCTTGCTGGCCCGCCTTGGCCTGGGCGAGCGGACACGTCATTTGCCGGGCCAGCTTTCCGGCGGCCAGCAACAGCGCGTCTCGATCGCGCGGGCCTTGATCAACGGCGGAGCGATCATCCTGGCCGACGAGCCAACCGGCGCGCTCGACAAGGCGAGCGGCGAGGAAGTGATGCGCATCCTCCAGGAACTGAACGCCGAAGGCCACACGATCATCCTCGTGACCCATGACATGGCTGTCGCAGGACATGCGGACCGCATCATCGAAATCAGCGACGGCGTGATTGTGGCCGACCGATACACACGAAAGCCTCCTCGGCCGCAGGTTCTGGTTCGCACCGCGCAGTCGCCTGCTGTGGCCTGGCGGGCAGCGGCAGACCGGTTCAGCGAAGCGTTTCGCATGGCCCTGCTGGCGATGGCGGCGCACCGGATGCGCACGTTCCTGACGATGCTCGGTATCATCATCGGCATCGCATCGGTCGTCTCCGTGGTGGCGCTCGGCAATGGCGCGCAGTCCAAGGTCATGGCGCAGATCAGCGACCTCGGCACCAACACGATCGACATCTTCCCCGGCATGGACTTTGGCGACCTGCGTGCCGCCTCGATCCAGACGCTGAGCGAGGGTGACGCGCGCGTGCTGGCCGGACAGACCTATGTCGACAGCGTCTCGCCCAATGTCTCGACCAGCGTCACCGCACGGCGCGACAACATCGCCGCGACCGCCCAGATCAACGGCGTCGGTGCCGGATACTTCCGCGTCCGTGGCTACAAGGTCGAGCAGGGCACCCTGTTCGAGGAGGAAGATGTGGCGCGCAGCGCTCAGGTGGCGGTGATCGACACCAAAGCGCGCACCACGCTCTTTCCACACGGGGCCGACCCTATCGGCGCGACCGTCCTGCTCGGCCAGGTGCCGGTGCGCGTGATCGGCGTGCTGCGCCCCTCGCAAAGCGGCGGCGGCGGATCGAGCGCCAATGTCTACATACCCTACAACACGGCCACGACGCGGATGACAGGGCGGACAAAGCTGGAAAGCATCACCGTGCGTGTCGCCGATCATGTGACCAGCAACGCGGCGCAGGAGGCCGTCACAACCCTCCTGACCCGGCGGCATGGGACCAAGGATTTCTTCATTTTCAACTCCGATCAGATCCGCAAGGCGATCACGCAGACCAGCCAGACGCTGACCCTGCTGATTTCCTCGATCGCGGTCATCGCGCTGGTCGTCGGTGGGATCGGCGTGATGAACATCATGCTGGTCTCGGTGACCGAGCGGACCCGGGAAA
This sequence comes from uncultured Sphingobium sp., assembly GCA_964532255.1. Taxonomy (GTDB): domain Bacteria; phylum Pseudomonadota; class Alphaproteobacteria; order Sphingomonadales; family Sphingomonadaceae; genus Sphingobium. Next base: position 73,843 of record CAZHGR010000001.1, on the reverse strand, counting down.
TCGGCGTTCGCATGGCAGTCGGCGCCCGTCAGAGTGACATTCTCCAGCAGTTCCTGATCGAAGCGGTGCTGGTCTGCCTGATCGGCGGCGCGGTCGGCGTGCTGCTGGCCCTGCTGCTTGGGCTTGTTGTCCGCCTGACCGGAAGCGGGTTCGAAATGGTGTTCTCCCTGCCCTCGATCCTGCTCGCCTTCGCCTGCTCGACGGGCATCGGCATTCTGTTCGGCTTCCTCCCTGCGCGGAATGCCGCCCGGCTTGATCCCGTCGAAGCTCTGGCAAGAGATTGATGATGAAACCTGTCCTGTCCCTGATGATCGCCGGTTCGCTTCTTGCCGGCTGCGGCACCCGCACGCCTTATGTGCGTCCTGCGGCACCACTCCCGTCGGCGTTCACTCATCAGATGTCTGCGACCCAGGCCTCGGTGCGCAATGATAGCTGGTGGCGGGCGTTCGGCGATCCAACGCTCGAAGCGCTGATTGATCTTGCCGTTGCCCGCAATCCGGATCTTGCCGCGGCAGCGGTCCGCGTGCGCCGCGCCGAACTTGAGGCACGGCTCGCGGGGAACGCACTGCTACCGATCCCGAATGGCTCTCTCAGCACCGGACTGTCGCAGCCTATGTCAGGCACACCACGCCGATCCACGGAGACTGCCTCCGGGTCGGTTGGCCTAGCCTGGGAAGCGGATCTGTTCGGTCGCCTGAATGCAAAGCGCGATGCGGCGCGTTTCGAAGCAGAAGCGACCGCCGAGGATCGCGACGGCGTCTTCCTCACGCTCGTGGGCACGACGGCATCGCTCTACTGGCAGATCGGGCTGGCGAACGAGCGGATCACGCTTGGTGAGCAAAGCCTGGCTTATGCCCGCCAAACGCATTCTCTGGTAGAAACTCAGTATAGAGCCGGTGGTGTCTCCGCGCTGGAAGTGCGCGAGGCCGAGCAGACGGTCACATCGCAGGAAGCCGCCCTGACCGAGGTGCGACAGGCCAGGGTCCGGGCGCGTGAAGCGCTGATGGTGCTGCTCAACGGCGCTCCGGCCCTCACGGACGAGCCGCAAAGCCTGAGGGCTGAGCCGTTGCCGAACATCGCTGCCGGACTCCCCGCCGATCTGCTCGGTCGCCGCCCCGATCTGCGCGCTGCCGAACTGCGGCTGAGGAGCGTGCTCGCAAACGCAGATGCAACAAAGGCCAGCCTATATCCGGCCCTGACCTTGACCGGAGCCTTGGGGACGTCGAGCAGCAGCCTTCTCAATCTTCTGGCCAACCCCGCCGCCACGCTGGGTGCCGGACTGACGCTGCCCTTCCTCAACTTCAATGCCATGCATTTCGAGACGCAGATCGCTCGAACGCGCTACGAGGAGGCAGTGATCCTGTTCCGCAAGTCGCTCTATGGCGCGCTGGCGGAGGTGGATACGGCGCTCTCGGCCCGTGCCCAACTGGCGATCCAGGGCGTCGCACTCCGCGGTGCCAGAGACGCCGCTGCGGACGCCGAGCGCTTGTACGAAATCCGCTACCGCGCCGGAGCGGTGCCGCTGCGCACCTGGCTCGATGCACAGGAACGCCGCCGCGCCGCCGATCTGACGCTCTCGTCCAATCAGCTTGCACAACTCCAGAACCACGTCACCCTTCATCAGGCTCTGGGCGGCGGATTTGAGCGGTGAACGTCGCTGATCTGCTCGGCCGACATCCTAGCGAAAACAGAACGCATTCTCTAGCAGACCGATTGCGGCTGCGACTGAACCTCTTTAAAGCAATCGAACGCTGCAGCAAAATTCCAGAACCGGTCGCTCCTGACCGCGGAAAGTCCGCGAGCTCGTACCAGTTGAAGCGCTGCGATCGATCCGAGCCCGCCGGCCTTGCGTCGAACCATATTATATTCTTTCACCAGTTCGTCCGAGTGCATCGGGAAGGCAGCAACGATCGACATCCCCGCCTGCGCCGCAAAGGCGAGGGCACCTGCCGGCGTCTGGTCAGGCGCATAATGGATCGTCGCGCCTGCGTTGGCGAACGGTTGGATCAGCTCGTCGAACAGTTCAGGATGGCGCTTGCGGCGAAAGGACGCGATCGAGCCGGAGTTCAGATCCAGCTCACGCGCATAGAATTCGTAACCGGCACGGAGCGGCAAGGCATTTGTCCTGGGTGGCGACATTGCCAACCTTGAGGAAATTGAAGCGATGCTCGTGGCGCTGGACCGCGGTTTGGCCTCATGGGGCAGGCCGGAACTCGACATCCTGGTCAACAACGCCGGAATCGGCGGTGGAGGGTCGATCCATGACGTGACGGTGGAGGACCTCGACAGGCTGATCGCCACCAATATTCGGGGCGTGTTTCTACTCACCCAGCGGGCTATCAATCGTATTCCGGATGGTGGACGGGTGATCACTATCACTTCGATGGTATCGCTGGCCGCCTATCCGGGATCGATTGCCTACGCGCTGACCAAAGCGGCGCAAAACAGCGTGATCGCTTCGCTGGCGGCAGGCCTCGGCTCGCGCAACATTACCGTCAACGGCGTGGCACCGGGAGCGACCGACACCGATTTCATCGCGATGTTGACTGCAGTGCCGAAGTTGGCACAGATTTATGCCGACAAGGCCGCGCTCAAGCGGCTGGGGCGCCCGGATGATATTGCACCCGTGGTGGCGTTCCTTGCGTCCGACAACGCCCGATGGATTACTGGTCAAATCATCCAGGCCAGCGGCGGTATGCATCTGGAGTAGAGCTGACTATCGTCAGTGATGTTCGGATGTGTCCGATTCGGGCTTGGGGAGGATATATGGGTTTCAAGAAGCTGCTGGAGCCGGTGGACATTGGCCCGGTGACGGTCAAGAATCGAATTTTTCGCAGCGCGCATGGCACCTGGTTCGGGGACGGCACGGCGACCGACCGCCTGATAAACTATCACCTTGCCCGCGCCCAGGACGGGGTGGGGCTGTCGTTTCTCGAGGTGATGGCCGCTCATCCGTCGGTGAGGTCACGACTGCAGCTTTGGGACCCGGGGCTTGAACGCAGTTATGAAAAGCTGATGCGGGTGATTTCGCCGCACGGGATGAAGGTGTTTCAGCAGATATGGCACGGCGGCCACAACCATATTCCCGTCCCGGTCGATGGCCATCCGCACTATACCGATCCGCCATGGGGACCTTCCGACCTGCCCGGAGTCACGCTCGGGGTTCCCTCCATCCCGATGACGAAATGGATGATCGACGAGGTTGTCGAAGGCTTTGCCAAGTCAGCGGCCCTGTGTGAACGCAGCGGCCTTCAGGGTGGCGAGATTCATGTCGCGCATGGCTATTTGCTGCAACAGTTTCTGTCGCCGAATGCCAACAAGCGGGAAGATGAATATGGCGGCAGTCTGGAGAACCGCGCCCGCTTGACGTTGGAAGTGATGCGGGCCGTGAAAGCTGCAGTCTCGCCCAATTTTGCCATCGGCGTGCGGTTGGGTCCGGATCTGCTCGAGCACGGCGTGACCGTCGAGGACAACCAGCGTGTCATCGAGATGCTCCAGGCTGAGGATCTGGTGCACTTCACCAGCTTCTCTATGGGCAGCTACCATCGCTTTCCCAGGATCATCGGCGGCATGCACGAGCCCGTCGGCTATGAGCTGCCGACAAGCGAGGCGATGGCCCAGCGCTCGAAGGTCGTCAAACTGGCGATTGGACGTTTCCGGACGCTGGAGGAAGCTGATCAGGCCATTTGCAACGGGCCGATCGATATGATCGGGTTCACGCGCGCCGCCATCGCCGACCCCCGGATCATCACCAAGACGCTCGCGGGCGATACCGAACGCGTTCGCCCCTGCATCGCGTGCAATCAGGGGTGCGTGGGGCAACTGGCGACGCTGGGCAGCATGGGCTGCGCGGTCAATGTGGCGGCGGGGCACGAGGGCGATCTGTCCGAAGATCTGGTGACGCGCACCGCCACGCCGAAGAAAGTCGTCGTCGTGGGCGCAGGTCCCAGCGGGCTTGAGGCGGCCCGTCTGGCGGCGATGCGGGGGCATAAGGTCGTCCTGTTCGAAGCGGGCCGCGAGGTCGGCGGCATGATGAACTTCGCGGCCAAATGCCCTACCCGGCACGGCATCCGCGACATCATCGTCTGGCAGGAGGCCGAGGTCTATGCGCTCGGCGTCGATGTGCGCATGAACAGCTATGCCGATGCGGACGATATCCTCGCCGAGGCACCCGATGCGGTCATCATCGCGACCGGCTCCCTGCCCCGGATGGACGGCATCGTGTTGAGCGATCCCGGCCAGCCCGTCCGCAATTTCGAAGCCGCAGGCGCGCTTTCGAGCATCGATGCCCTGCTCGATACCGGATCGCTTGAGGGCAAGTCCGCCGTCGTCATCGATGATGGCGGGCATTGGGAGGCGATAGGCGTCGCCGAGCATTTCAACGAGCGTGGCGCGGACGTCCATTTCGTCACCCGGCATGGCATCTTCGGCATGCACGTGCTGGTGACCGGCATGGTCGGTGAGGCGCTCGAACGGCTGAACGGACATGGCAGGTTCCATCTGTACGTGCTGAGCCGCGTCTCGGGCGTCGAGAACGGGCTGGCCCGCATAGAACCGACCTATGGCGGGTCGCATCTCGACGTGCCAGCGGATCGGCTGGCGTTCATCTCGATCAACCGGCCCAACCGCGATCTCGTCGAGGAACTGCGCGGCAAGGTGGCCGACATCCGGACGGTCGGCGACGCGAGCGCACCCAGATATCTGGAAACCGCCATCAGGGAAGGACATATGGCCGGCAGAACATTGTGAGGGAAAGAGCGGGGCAATCCGCCTCTGGGGCGATGCAGAAATGCCCTGCATCCCACATCCAGAGGCTGGAGTTTCGCGACCGGCGCTTCCGATCGCTGTAGCCCGCTCGCGTGGCGTGCGTGGTCTTGGCGCAGCCGGGGAGAAACGGGCCCATGACTCCCTCCGCTGTGATGATGACCATCCTGCACCATCACATGCTGGGACTAAACACCGAGTGCGACTGTGCGCATAGGACGGTTGGCCCTCGGGCTTGGCTGCTATGGCCAGGACCGCGCCGCTCGTTCAGATCAACGACAACCCGCGATCAGTCGCACAGCAACGTGATGCAACAGGGCGCACAGGCTATCATCGGCGAGGTCTGGGCTGCCGGGCAGCGGCGGCTTGAGGAGCAGCCGTTGGCCATCCACTGAAGGGGGGCTGCGTTGAACGACGGCCGCCGCGAACGCCTACGCCTTCAACCCGCGCTGCCCGTCACCAGGCCCGGACTCGCTTTTCGGGCGGCAGCCACATCGGATCGCCCTCCTTGATGCCAAAGGCGGTGTAGAAGGCATCGAGGTGCCGCAGCGGCGCGATCGCGCGATAGGCGCTTGGCGGATGGGCGTCGCGCGCGACCTGCGATCGCAGAATTTCGTCCCGTCCCTTCCATGCCCAGAGCTGCGTCCAGGCGATGAAACAGCGCTGGTCCTGCGTCAGGCCGTCGATCACCACATCCTGTTCGGGATGGCGCGCCAGATAGCTGCGCAGCGCGACATGGGCGAGCGTGATCCCGCCCAGGTCGGCCATGTTCTCGCCCACCTGCTGTGCGCCGCTCTTGTTGATCTGCCCCGGCAGATATTCGAAGCTGTTGGCCTGCGCGATCAGACCGCCCGCCAGCCCGTCGAAGGCGGCGCTGTCCGCCGGCGTCCACCAGTTGCGCAGGTTGCCGTCCTTGTCGAACTGCTTGCCGGTCCAGTCGAAACCATGGGTCATTTCATGGCCGAGCACGGCACCCATGCGGCAGAAATTGACCGCAGGATCGACCTTGACGTCGTACATCGGCACCTGAATGATCGCTGCCGGAACCTCGAACCCGTTCACCGTCGGATTGTACCCGGCATTGACCACCATCGGCAGAGTCTTGGAGTCGGTGAAATACTCACGCTCCACCGGCTTGCCGATCTTTTTCCGGACGCGCTCATAATTGAAGCGCGCGATGGCGGTCACCGACGCGACGAGGTCGCCCGTCACCTCGACCTTGGAATAATCGACCCAATGGTCGGGATAGCCGATCTTGAACTCGAGCGCGTCGAGCTTGGCGATGGCGGCGGCGCGCGTCTGGTCCGACAGCCAGGTCCGGCCCGGCATCCGCTCGACAAAGGCACCCTTGATGAGTCCCACCATCTCGGCGGCTTCGCTGCGTGTTTTGGCGGGGAAGAAATTGTCGGTGTATAGTCTGCTCACCGGCTGGCCGAGTTGCGACCGGAGTGTGTCGAGCGCGCGTTCCTCGATCGGCGGGAGGACATCGACGCCCACCAGCGCCTTGTTCAGCACCAGCAGCGGCCTGTCGAAATCGGGGCTGAGATAGGGCGTGTAGGCGAGCAGCGTCCGCAGCCGCGCATAATCGCGGATCTCCGCCATCGACAATCCGGCCAGCACCGACGACAGCGCCGGGAAATAGCGAGGTTCGGTCAGGATAATCTGGTCAGGCGACCCGAACTGCAGAGTCTGCAGCAGGAGCCGCAGGTCGAGGCCAGGGATTTGCGGCTGGACCTGGTCCAGCGTCCGCACATTATAGGCCTTGCTGGGATCGTTGGATTCCGCTGGCGGCAGCTTGGCGGCGTGCAGCGCGCGATCGATGCGGATCGACAGGTCGGCGATCCGCGTGGCCTCCGCCGAAGTGGTGCCGGCCAGCTTCTGCACCTCGATCAGATAGGTGCGGTAGCCCGTGATTCGCGCGCCGCCGTCGGCCTCGTCGAACACATCCTCGAAATCGTCGGACAGGCCGAGCGCGCCGGCACCCAGATACATGGCGTTGCGCTTGCTGTCGGCCAGATCGACGTCAGGCCCGACCTCGACGAACAGGACGGGGCCGCCATCGCGTGTCGATTCCGCGATGAGGCGTACAAGCCCCTTCATGTCGCGGACCGCGTCCACCCTGTCCAGGAACGGCTTGATCGGCGCCATGCCCGCCGCCCGGCGCGCCTCGAGATTCATATAGGCATTGTAGAACGTGCCCACCTGCTGCGCGGGGCTGCCCTTTGGCGCGGTCGCGGCGTTGCGTCCGGCCTCTTGCAGCACCTGGCGCATCTGCATCTCGACCCGGTCGCCAACGATTTCGAAGAATCCGAAGCTGGCATGGCGTTCGGGCCGCTGGACGCGGTCCAGCCAGCCGCCCGCGGCGTAGCGGTAGAAGTCCTTCCCCGGCGCGACCGATGTGTCCATGTTCTCGGTACTGAACGCCATCTGGTCGGGTCCGGGGGGCGGCAATTCGCCGGGATTGCCGACCGACGGCTGAGTCCCGCCCGCGATCGCCAGGGCGACCGCCGCCACATGCGCCAGCCGATACCGAATGCGCGAATTAAGTCCCGTCGTGCGGATCATGGCGCTCCCCCTTCCCCAAAAACCATCGCCTTGCGGCGTCCCCAGAATCCGTCAGCCTGTCAGCGGCAGCGCGGATGCGTGTGGATATCGACGATGCTGTCGACCCGGCCGTCGGCGACAATCATCTGGAGGCACTGGCGCGTGCCGCCATTCCACCACACCGTTCCCTTGCCGTCGCTTCCCGACATGAAGCTGTCCACGGCACGGAAGCCGCGCGACTGCATGTCGCTCTCCGCGCCCGCCGCGCGTGCACCGTTGAGATCGGAGACATCGGCCGACGCCCCATAGCCCGCGCCCCAGCGATGATCGTCGCGATAGCTGGTGTTGCGGCGGCGCTGGTCTACGCCATTCTCGTAACCGCTGCTGTAGGAATCGGAGCGCGCGTAATTGTGATAGGGTTCGTTGTGGAGGCCGTCATTGTAGCCGCGCTCATAGTCGGCCTCCTTCTGGTGGTCGTCATAATGCTGGCCGTTGTCGTGATGCCCCGACTTGTGCGAGGCGAGCGCCGCAAGCAAACCGATCGCCGCAACCGCGCCGATGGCCGTTGCCGCGCCCGAACCGCCGCCCTTCTGGTTGCAGTCGGCGGGCGTCGCATCGCTGATCGAGGCGTAGCGGCCGTCGCGGGTCGCGACCATGACGCAGTCCTTGCGCGACGGATGCCACCAGTAGGTGTAGGCCGAACCGGCGCCGTGATGCCCGTCGGTGAGGACGAAGCCACGCGACTCCATCTCCTGCTCGGCCCCGGCGGCGCGGGCGCCGACCAGGTCGCGCACGCTGTCGGCACTCTTCGCCGCGGCAAGCGAGGGGGCGAGCACGAGCGCGGCCCCCGCAATGAGGTGGATCATCCCTTTGGTCGCGTGAATCATCTTGGTTCTCCTGTTGTTCTTTCATCTCCGCGTGAGGCGGATGCTTGCCTAATCTGTCCCCTTACGACCACATGCGGCGGGTCGACTTCCACAGCCAAGGCCTCATGAAGAACAGGCTGTCCCCCATGCCTCACCTCGCCTCAAGGCAGCACACGCCATTGCTCGTCCTTGTCTTGGGCGAGCGAATCACCTGCAGTAACGACGTAAAATGTTTCGTCGTCGTGACATAGCGATCATTGCAATGTTAACCTTGATTTAGGGCAACGAATTTCCGATAGTCCTGAGATATACCAGCGTTCGACGATCTTGTTGAATCGTCAGCTTTAAGCGGGACGACTCGAACTGGGGCCGGGCCGGCTGTCTGGTCGGGGCTCCCGGTGACTTTTGAACATCGGGGCGGCACGATTGCCGCCGGGGAGAAATGCCATGAAGGTTGCGATACGCCTGCTGGGGTCGATGCTCGCTCTGGCCATGCTCACGCCCGCGCCCGCGTCGGCCCGGCACTATGATTATTATGAAAGGCATCGTCATGACGACGGTCACTCGGCCGCAGTCGGTGCCGCCGTGGGTCTCGCCATCGTCGGCATCGCCGCAGCGGCGGCCGCCTCCAAGCGCAAGCGCGAACGCGAGCAGGAAAATTACTACGACAATCGCAACTGGGGCCGCAGCTACGAGCCGGCACCGGGTGTGGTCTGCTACAGCGACGAACGGCGCTGCTACCGGCGCGGCACCTATTCGTTCGACTGGACCGAGCAGGAGTTCGGCTATGATCCCTACAGAAGGGGGTATTGAGGCATGACATATTTCCGTACTTCGGCGAAGGTGGCGCTCGGGGCACTTGCTCTGCTCACTGGCACCACGGCAATGGCCGACACCAAGGGAGCACAGGGCGCGACCGCCGAGGCCCATGCTCCGGTCCCCGTCCATATGGACCTTGTTACCAATCGCGCCATGCACTCGGCGCTGACGGCGACGTTCGACGAGGGGCAGTTGAACATGCTTCATGCGACGGCGCATCAGCAGGCGGTCGCGACGGTCTGCCCCGGCTTCAAGGTCGACCCGGCTCGCTTCGGCGCGGAGATGAATCTGATTTTCCTCGACGACAAGGGCAAGCCAAAGACGCTGACCGCCGAACAAAAAATCGAAATCGAGAGAAAGGCGATGCTCGGCTTCGGGATCGTCTTCGGCGCGCAGCTCGCTATCGCCGCTTATGATACGAAGAGCTTCTGCGAGGCCGCAGCCGCCGAGCGCGGCGGCCCCGATTCAGGCCACACGATCTGGGCGGCCGCCAACTGAGACGGCGGTGCCAGCATAGGGGGAACTGACAGCATGGTGAAGACGGTTTGGGCCCTCTGCCTGGGTGCGGGGCTGGCACTGAGCGGGGCATCTGCGGTCGCGCAGGAGCGGACTCAGCGCGTACAGTTCGCGCGTGGAGCCAGCAGCGCGACCATCAAGGGCCAGATCAAGGGCGATGCGGGCGTGACCTATGTGGTCGGAGCCCGTGCCGGCCAGACCCTGAGCGTCGATCTCAAAACCGGCAACGGCGCGAACTATTTCAATGTCACGGCCCCCGGAGCCAATGAAGCCCTGTTCATCGGTTCGACCAGCGGCACAACCTTTCGGGGCACGTTGCCGGCAGACGGTGACTATCGCATCCAGGTCTATCTGATGCGCAGTGCGGCGCGCCGCAACGAAGTCGCCAACTATAGCCTGACCATCGGCGTGTCGGGCGCGGTCGCGCATCCGCATGCCGGCCATGATGCGATGGTCCCCGGCACAAGCTATCACGCGACGGCGACCGTGGGTTGCGCGCTGACGGCGGCGGCACCGCTCGGCCAATGCAAGGCGGGCGTGATGCGGTTCGGCGGCGGCGAGGCGACGGTGGAAATCACGCTGCCGGGCGGCGCGATGCGGCACATCTACTTCAAGGGCAGTCAGGCGACCGGGTCCGATCACCCCAAGGGCGGGTTTTCGGCGCGCAAGAGCGGCGGCGACCTCAACATCATCTCGGTCGCGGGGACCGAACGCTACGAGTTTCCCGACGCCTTCGTCGTGGGCGGTTGAGCGTGGCGCAGCGGGGTTCACGCGCGGTAATCGTGCTGCCGGTCCTTCTGGCCTGCGGGGCCTGCGCCATGACGGCGGACACCCCCGCGCCGCAAGCCAGTGCGGCATCCCCGTCGGAGCCGACCACGCTTGCAGGAACCCGCTGGCGGCTCACGGCGATCCAGTCGATGGACGATGCGCAAGGGACCAGCGTGCCGCCGGCCGCTCAGGTCTACGACGTGGCGTTCGGGGCCGATGGCCGGGCGGCCTTCACGCTCAACTGCAACCGGGCCAACGGCGGATGGACGGCGGAGCCGTCGGCCGACGGCCGGTCCGGCGGTCTTGCCTTCTCGGCCGTCGCGATGACCAGGGCGCTCTGCCCGCCGCCGTCGATCGACACCCGCGTGGCGCGGGACATGGACTATGTCCGGTCGTACCGGATCGAGGGCGACCGCCTTTCGATGAGCCTGATGGCCGATGGCGGCATCTATGTGTGGACGCGAGACACGGGCCGCTGAAACGGCGGCGCCCGCCGTCGCTGGCCCTGTCGCTTCGCTCAGGCCAACGCGTTCGGGCCAGCTCGTTCAGGTCACTTTGGCCCCAAGTGCGACCATCATCGTGATCATGACGCCGACGACGACGATGATCCCCAGAATTGTCGACGACAGAGCCAGCGACCAGGCGCGCAGGGGGACAATCCCGAGCTTCGCGCGAAACCAGTGCGCCTGCTGGCGGACATACCACCCCACGATGAAGGCAAAGGCGATTCCGCCGGGCAGCGTCGTTTCGATACCGAACAGCCGCGGCAGGGACATGCTCAGCCCCACTCCCATCACGGTCGGTGCCGTCACAAAGCATTGGCTGAAGAACGGTGGCCGCAATGTGGCGCGATTCAGGTGGATATCGAGCCTCCCGATCAGTCGCAGCGACATCAGCAGCGGAAAGAGGCTGAAGATGAAGACATTGGCGAGGAGCAGGTTCTCCGGGTTCTGCAACAGCGCGGGCAAGGCGCTGGAGTTTTCCGCCCCCGCCATCCGTCCTATGCCGTGGCTGATCGCCAGGCACAGCATCAGGAACAGCGGCGGGCTGAGCGTATCGTCATATTGATCCGACAGAACGTCGCCGAGCTCGGTATCCGCATAGTCCATCATGCGCTGCGGATAGCGGAATGTCAGGTAGAGCGTCCTGGGAAAGAAGACGAGCATGACCATGACTTCGTAGAGCAACTCCTCGAACGACTTGAGAAGCCTCATGAAATCCATGGTTTCAACCTCTGACTGTGCGATGAGTCCATCGCGACATATGGACGTTCGACCGCTCCGTACCCTCTGAAACCGCCGAGTCAATTATCGCCGACACAGCGACAATGTCCGCCCGTCATATCAGCGCGCGGCTCAGCGACACGACCTCATCCGCGCCTGTCGGCATGAAGCCATGGCAGCCTTTTATCCGGTCGCTTTGGAGCACGGTTCGACCGCTCTGTTGGCGGCGTTCACCGAAATCAGTTTTTGCAATGATCTCGGTCGTGACAGGCGGTGACGATCGGCGTCTGATCAACTGTCGCAACCTATGGGCACCGCCGAGCAATTTGAACGTCTCGCACAGCAAGTGCATGACGTGGACCAGGGGGGCTTCCTATCCCATTTGATCCTGTGCAGACGTCAGTGAAAACGTGCGGATAACAGCGGAGGAGGATCAACGAATAGCGATATTCACCCGATTTAAAATGCGATTCTTGCTCGCACTGACCAGAATATCCCCACCACTACCCAACGCTCCTTGCGATGGCATCCTTCTCCGCCTTGGCGAACGGCCGTTCAGAACGACACGGTCACCTATGCCGACAACGATTCCACTACAGGCGTCTGATGACCGGGCGCGCCTTGCGGCCCCCTCACGAGCTTGCCGGGCAATGCGCCGGTAGGCTGACCCTCGCTGTACGTCATCACGCCATTGACGAATGTCGCAACATAGCCGTCAGCCCTCTGGATCAGGCGCCGGCCGCCCGAGGGAAGATCAAAGACCGGTTGTGGGGCGTGGAGGTGGAGACGGTCCAGATCGATCAGGTTGATATCGGCCTTGTATCCCGGTGCAAGCTGTCCCCTGTCCCTGAAGCCGATGAACTCCGCCGGCACTTTCGTCAGGCCTGCGATCACCTCCGGCAGGGCGAGGCGAAGCCCATCCTTGTCGCGGCACCAGAAGGTCAGCATGAAGGTGGGGTAGGCAGCGTCGCTGATAATCCCGTAATGGGCACCGCCATCGCCAAGCCCCATGATCGTGTTCTTGTCGGTGAGTAGCTGTGTGACCGCATCGAGATTGCCGTCCGCATAATTGCCTACGGTCACGAACAGGATCGCCTGACCGTCGTCCTGAAGAAGCATGTCATAAGCGACTTCGAGCGGCGATATGCCCCGGCGTTCTGCAATGGCGGCAATGCTCGCTTCGGGCGGCGGTGCATAGTCGGGCGGATCGCCGAGCAGATAGGTCCGCTGGAATGCCTGGATGTAATCCAGCAGCTTCAGCTTGGCACCCGCCGCCTTGTCGTTGATGATCCGTTCGCGCACTTCGGGCCGCCGCATCTGGGCGATCCGCTCCGCGAGCGGGAGGCCAGCAATGTCCTGATAGGCGGGATAGAGCGAAAACGGATTGTAGGACAGTTCAAGGCCGAGCAGCAAGCCGGTCGGGCGCCCGATCACCTGACCCTTCACGTTCACGCCGTCATTGTTCGCCTGTTCGACCAGTTGCAGCGACCGCTTCCAGCCATGGGGCTTGTCGAGAAGCTGCGCGATCGTGAAGGTCAGCGCCAGGCCATTGCGTTCGCTGACATCCCGCAGAATGCCGAATTCGGCATCAATGTCATCATAGTCGATCAATGCCTCTATGACGCCATGGCCGGCCATGCGCATACCTTCGCCGATGGCTTCGATCTCCGACTCCACGCTGTTCTTCGTCGGAACGGGCCTGCCGAACTTGTCGAGGTGGAAGACGCTGCGCGAGGTGGCGAAGCCCACCGCCCCGGCACGCATGGCCTCGGCGGCGATCTGCCGCATTTGGGCGCGGTCTTCCTCGGTTGCGGGCTCCCGGTTGATACCGCGTTCGCCCATGACATAGACGCGCAGGCAACTGTGCGGCAGATATGCCGCCACATCGATGTCGAAACTGCGCGCAGCGACGGCGTCGAGATACTCAGGAAAAGTCTCCCAGTTCCAGGGAAGACCGGCGCTCATCACCACATCCGGGATATCCTCGACGCCTTCCATCAGCGCGATCAGGCTTGAACGGTCGGCAGGTCGGCATGGCGCGAACCCGACGCCACAATTGCCCATGACGACCGTCGTCACGCCATGGGCGGACGAAGGCATCATCCGCTGTTCCCACGTCACCTGCCCGTCATAGTGCGTATGGATGTCGACAAAACCCGGCGTCACCAGACAGCCGGTGGCGTCGACCTCCTGCAGGGCGGTGTCCTGGACGTCGCCCACCGCGACGATCCGACCATTGCTGACGCCGACGTCGCCCTGATAGGGTTCTCCGCCATTGCCATCGACGATCGTTCCTCCGCGGATGACCAGATCGAGCACGGTCATGTCAGATGCCCACCTTTTCCTTGCGGAGCGCGGCGATGCGTTCCTGTGCGGATGCTACGGCTTCGGAATCGAGGGCCAGGCTGCCGAGTTCCACGTCGCCTTCGATCGTGGTGCGATAGAGCTGGCGCCTGTACTTTCCCTTGGTGCCGCTTGCCGCGTGGAGCATGCGGTAATTGTCCCAGATCACCACGTCGCCCATCCGATGGCTGTGCCAATAGATGAATTTCTCCTGGATGCTGTGCTCAAGCAGCCGCCTCAGCAATGCCTGCCCCTCCTCGCCCGGCAGCTCGACGATCTCCGACGACCACATGTTCGAGACATTGAGCACCTTGCGACCGCTGATCGGATGGTCGAGCGCGAGCGGAAAACCAAGGTCGGGAAACAGGTCCAGCTTGAGCACCTTCGCGCCTTCATCGGTGCGGAAGGCGGGATTTTTCGAGATGGTTTCCTGCGAATGCCGCCAACTCTGAACGACGGTCAGCCCCTCGATCTGGCGCTTGAGGTCATCGGGCAGCGCGTCATAGGTCGCCTGGCGGTCGATAAAGCCGGTCAACCCGTCTTCGGGCGGCAGAATCTTTCCGTGGAGCAGGCCCGCATAATTGGGCTTCGTGACATAGGCCAGGTCCGTATGCCAATCGATAGCCGCCGAGATCTCTTCCGGATTTTCCGGCACAAGGTCGCCGGACTTGCCGTGCGAATCGAGAACCAGAAGTTCGGGCACTTCGCTGTCGACCTGATGGGCCAAAGGGTGGATCGCGAGCTTGCCGAAGACGCGGCTGAACTCGACCTGTTGCTGCTTGCTGAGATCCTGCCCTCTTACGATCAGAAGGCCATGCTCCAGAAGACTGTCGCGAAGCTGTTGAACAATCTCCGGCGCAAGGGGGTGCCCCGCGTCAATTCCAGTCACTTCTGCGCCACAGGCTGCAGCAAGGCGAGTGCACTGCATCATCATCCCTCTCCACTATCATTCCAGAATAGTCGTTGGCTGCGGTTGAGGCGAATGATGTTTCCTCACGCGCTTCGTGAAGCCGGATCAAGCCCGGGTACCGGCAGCCGCGCTGTCAAGCTGCTCGCAGACGATTCGGCGCATCGGCGCCAGACCGCGTGCGAACAGGGCGACGCCGGCGCCACCGCTCAGCAGCGCGAAAATCGCCATCGACAGTCCGAGCGCCTGTTCGTCGCCGAAAACATGGTCAGTAATGAGAGCAACGGCCAATGGCCCCCCGATAGTCCCCACCACGTTGACGACAATCAGATAGACAGCCGACGCCTTGCCCCTCAGATCGGGCGGCGTTGCGATTTGCAGCGATGCCGCTCCGATCCCGACATAGGCCATCATGCAGAAATAGGCCGCGTTCCACAAAGCGAGTGACACCCATGGATCGGCGGCGAGGAAGGCTGCCGCACCGAGCGGTGCCGCAAGGGCGCACATCATGGCGAAGTAGCGCATATGCGCATCCCGGCGGCCTGAACCGAACCAGCGGTCGATCAGCCAGCCATGCGCAAATATGCCAATGGTCGCCATAAGCATCTGACCCGCGCCGATCCACAGACCGATCTGGCCGATACCCCAGTCATGGACACGGCCGAAATAGGCGGGTGTCCAGGCACCCAGTCCGACAACGAACGCCATCGGCATCGCAAAGCCGAACATATGCGTACCATAGAACCAAAGATGGCGACGCGCAAAATGCCACAGACCGAGATAGCCCAGAGCGTGCGGGCCCGATGAGTCAGAGCGCCGGGCGGGTTCGCGGATCAGCAAGGCGAGCGGGCCGATGAGCAGGGCCGGCAGGCCGGTCAGGATGAAGGCGATCTGCCAGCCTTTGAGCTCACCCACCACCGGCCATCGCATCGCGTTGGACTGTGCCCAATCGACGATCGCGCCACCGACGATATAGGAGCCTCCGCTGCCGAGGATGCCCCCGAACACAAAGACCATCAGCGGAAGGCCGAGCTTTTCGGGACGGAACATCTGCGCGATCAACGAGAATGACGTGGGATGGAGCGTCGCTTCCCCGGCACCGACTCCCGCCCGCGCCAGAAAAAGCTGTCCGAACGATCCGCTCAGCCCCGACAAGGTCGCCGCCCCGCCCCAGATGATGGACCCAGCAAACAGGATCGATTTGCGGCTGAACCGGTCGACCATCCACCCGATCGGAATACTTGCAAGGACATAGGCAAAGGCAAATGCGAGGCCTTGGATCAGGCTCACCTGGACATCGGTGAGGCCCATGTCCTGCTTGATCGGGGTAACCAGAAGGGCCGCCATCTGCCGGTCGACGGTGCCAAGGAGGTAGAGCGTGGTGAGAATGAACACGGCCCGCCATCGGCCGACGGACTGGGTCATAGCGGGATGTTCAGGGTGCACCGCTCCTCGCCGATCAGCGGAAGCGGTAGGTGAACTGCGCCCTCACCTGCCGGCCGCGATTGATCTGCCCGTTGAGATCGGCCAGCCCGCCCTCGCTGTTCGTGCCGGTAAAGGCACTGCGGCCAGTGAGCGAGACTTGAGCGGTCAGGCTGGATCGATACACGTCGGTCAGATTGTCGCCAATCACCGCGAACTCCCACCGATCGTCCTGCTCCGCGAGACGTACGGCAGCGCTGAGCATCCAACTGCGCTTCTGCTTGCCAAGCGGTGCCTGTTCCAGATCCGCGAAATAGGAGCTTTTGTAAACCGCGTCGCCCGAGAAACCCACCTTCATCCCATCGCTGACCGGAGTTGTGTAGTTGAAGCCAGCGCTCCCGGTCCAGTCAGGTGACAGATAAAGCTGCTTGCCTGCAAAATTCTGCTGACGAAATGCACCGTTGGAGCCGGGATTCATATTACATCCCGCCACGATGGTCTGGCCTGTATAGCAACCCACAAGAAACTCGTTGTAGCGACCATGATTGTAGTTCCCGGCTGCATGGACACGAAGACCATCGACAGGCGTTCTCCAGTCGATCTCCAGTTCGATGCCCTTGATCCGCGCGCTTGCAGCATTCGTCACGAGCTGCGCCACGCGGATCGGATCAAAGGTGGAGACCTGCATGTTCTTGTACTCATAGGTATAGGCGGTGGCGGCAAAGCGCACATTTCTCGACTGGAATTTCAGGCCCGCCTCGAAACCCTGGGCATCCTCGGGCTTGTACGAGGGGTCAGCCGTCAGAGTCGCCGTGTTGCCGCTGGTATTGAAGCCACCCGACTTGAAGCCGTTGCGAAAGGCGCCAAACACCATGAGTTGCTGATTGGGCCGCCAACTGATTGTCACTTCGGGCGACGTGTCCGTGAAACTCAGGCGATCGACACCGGGAAAGAACTGCCCGCCGCCATAGCCCCGGTTGTTGAAGACGGTCAGCGCCTTCTTCTCTTTGCTCCACCGAACGCCACCGGCCAGTTCAACTTGCGGAGTGATTTCCCAGATGGCCTGCCCGAACACCGAATAGGCTTCGGTATCGACGAAATTTTCAGTGAAGAAGAAGGGCCGCGGCGTGCCCGGATTCGGTGACAGGCCAAGCGCAAACGCGTCAGCCACCACCGGCGCTGCGTTCGAGAAATCGGTATCCTGATAGAAGGCACCCAGCGTCAGGTTGACGGGCCACTCCGCCTTGTCGGTCGTCAGCCGAAGTTCCTGCGTCAGATCCCGCCTGTCGATGGCAGTACCAGAAATCAGCGCCGAAACAGGTGCGTAATAGGAATTGCCATAGGTGTCGTCGCTCACCCTGTAATAGCCGGTGAGGGAGGATGCCGTGATCGAAGAACCGAGTTCGTAGTCGATTTGCAGCGATGCAAGGTGCTGGGTGGTTCGGGTTCCCTCTGCACCGAATTCGTCCGCGTAGGGCGCGGTCAGCGCCGGGTCGCGAACACCCTGGTACAACACGCCATTGGCCCTGCAATCGTCGATCGCGACCTCCGGGCCGTAAAAACCGACCTGCGGGCTGCCGTTGGGGCATGCGATCCGCTCCGCCGTGTGCCAGGGACTTGCGCCCTTCAAATGGCTAAAGCTGTATTTCGCCCGGATCTTCAGCACATCTCCGGGACTGAACACGAGCGTTCCACGCGCAAATATCTCGTCGCGGTACGGAGCGTGCGAACGCCCCGGACCAGAGGCATGGACCGCCGGAACGACATTTGCGCGGTTCTCCCGGTCGCCCTTCATCGTGGTACCGAACACCGTGACCCGAGCACCGAGCGTGTCGGTAATGGGGCCACCCGCTGCCGCTTCACCCGTCCATTCGCGAGCGTTCACCTCAAGTCCTGCCCGCGCATAGCCTTCCCAACTGTCGCCGGGATCGGCCGTGGTATAGGAAATCACGCCGCCAGGGCTGTTCTTGCCAAAGAACAAAGCTTGCGGGCCCTTCAGCACCTCGATCTGCTGCATGTCGATCTGGGCCAGCCTGACCATATAGGCGGAGCCAAGCTGCACGCCATCCACATTGAGCGCGACGGCCTGATCGATCGAAGGGTTGGTCGCGCTGCTGGAAACGCCGCGGAGGCTGATCGAGCCGCCCGAACCACCTGTGACCTGCGCGACCATCAGCGAGGGAACACGCGTTGCGAGCCCGCCGAGGTCTTTTGTCGCATATTGCTCGAGTTGGTCCCTGTTCAGCGCGGTCAGCGCGACTGGTACCGCCAGTTCGGACTCCGCTCTTTTGCGCGCCGTTACAATGATCTCGTCGTTCGGGCTGGCGTCGTTCCCATCCGATTGCGCCAGCGCTGGCGTGCTAACAGACAAACCTGACATGATGATTGCCCAAGTCGACAGACCTGCAGCGTATACGCCCCTTGAACGCATGATTTTCCTCTCCCATTTGCTCCGCAGACAGGCGGACGCAATAGCCCGATCCCCGTACAGTCCAATTTCTGATAAAAGGATCTGTTCGGGATTTTCCCGTCATTATTATATAAGGAAAGCGGGCTTGCCCGTTCCTCCTCGATTATACACTGCGCTCTTTGGCGCCAGCTTCATTTCGTTTGCCAAGCTACGAGAGATTTCGAGGGTGAAGCAAATGCAATCTCCTCAAAGCCCTCGTGCAACGATTTCATGCCTGCGCCTCATTTTATGGATCGTTGTTTGTGGTAGCGGGAGAACGCGGCATACAGGGCCGGGCGCGCCCGACACGCAGCACGGCCAATGATAACAGAGCGCCGCGAGGAGAGCATTGGTGACCAACATCAACCGCATCAATCTCAACCTCCTCAAGGTCTTATCCGCTATCTGCGAGGAGCGGAGCATCACCTTTGCCGGGGAACGGCTGGGCCTGACACCGTCTGCGGTGAGCCATGCGCTGAGCCAGTTGCGATTGCATCTGGACGACGAACTGTTCGTTCGAACCAGCGCGGGAATGATGCCCACCCCGTTGGCCGCCGATATCAGCGAGCGACTTCCGCGCGCGCTGGCCGAACTCGAGGCCGCCATCACCACCAGCGGTTTCGTACCGACGCAAAGCACAAGGACATTTCACCTCGCATGCAGCGACTACACCGCCTTCATGCTGGTTCCCCGCATCATGGCGAAGATGGAAGCCGAAGCGCCCATGGCCCGGCTTCAGGTCATGTCGATGGGGAGGCGGCTGATCGATCGCCTCGATCGTGGCAAGCTCGACCTGGTGATCGCCGGCGTCATGAAGGTCCCGGAGCGTATGGACTACGCCTATCTTTTCGAGGAGCGAACGGTCTGGGTGCTGCGCGCAGGGCACAGGTTGGCCGATATGCCCGCGTCGACCGACAACCTTCGCCAACTGGACATCGTCTCGGTCGACTTCGGCTTCGGTTCTGAGGAGGACGAAAGCGACGTGTTCGCCACCTGGTCAGGTTTGACTCAATGGAACAGGACCGGGCCCGGCACGAAGGAGGACGACGCGGGGTTCGCTGTCGCCTCGCGCATTTCGGTCCCCAATTTCTTTGCGGCGGCGGGGATCGTCGCCAGTAGTGACCGGGTCGCACTGCTTCCGCGCCGGCTGGCGCAGTCACTCGCTCCGCGGTTCGACCTGATAATCCGCGAGGACTGGCCGAGCGGCAATGGTGGCTCACTCGCGCAGGTATGGCACCGCGCGTTCGGCAACCAGCCCGCGGTCCTGTGGTTCAGGGATGTCGTGGCACGCGCTACGGCGGACCTTGAAAAGAGTGATGTGGCAAGCTGATCACAAAGGAGTCAGATCGGCCTGCCGGTATGTACCGACGAGGAGAGCAATATGGCACGCGTCAAAATCCGTACCGAGAACCAGTTGGAATGGCAGCAGTCCCGGGAAGGTGACGAAGGCGACTACGACCGCGAGAAGCTGAGCGAGTCCGAACTCACCACCAAGTTCCGGGTTCGGGAAATGGGCTCCGACGTCTCGCCCCAGTTAATCGAGCTGCTCTATGAGCCGAACGCCGAAATACAACTTCATGCCCATGACGAGGACGAGATCATATTCGTTCTGCGGGGCGAGATGCGCCTGGGGCAGCGCAGCTATTCGCCCGGCACGTCCGTGTTCGTGGCCGGCGGAACCTTCTACACGTTTCGTGCCGGTGCCGATGGCTTGCAGATCCTGAATTTCAGGCCGCGCAAGGACATGACCTTCCACACGCCGGCCGGCAGACCGTGATGCTGGGTCGGGCTTGATGCGCATACGGACTGCCTGCCCCGCCCGCAGGCAGTCCGTCACTCGCCTAGCGCCCCTCTGCCATCATCGGCTGGGCGCTCGACACGAGAAATTGCTCGCGTCGTTGATATCACCGCTGCCACTGTATGTGGCGACCTGTGGATAGGGGCAAAGCGGCCGCGTCCGGATGAGCTTGCGGTCCTTATCGAACTTCGACGCCACTATCGATTGAGGCGCGATGCCCTTTTCGACCCAGTTGCGAAGCGCCGGCAGCATGTCGAAAACGTCCGGCCCGGTTCCCCCGCCACAATGGCCGACTCCCGGGAGCAAGTAATAGCGAACGAATTCGTCAGCCTTGTCCTGACCCAGGGTGTTGACGACATCGCGGTAATATTCAGTGGTCTGCGCGGGGGACTGAAGGCCGTCCGCTTCACCATGATAGAACAACAACTTGCCGCCTGACCGGTGCAACGGTGACAGATCCGGGTCGAGATAGCGAAGCAGCCAGCCGAGCTTCTTTTGCGCGAATGCGTAAGCTGGCTCGATATCGAGCGATTTGCCGGTATCGAAATTGGCATCCCCATAAACGAAGCCGGACCAGAACTGGCTGACCGATCCTGTACTGCCAGGCGACGCATTGTTGAACGCTGTCGCGCCGAGGAACGGCCAGAATATTTCCGATCCCGGCATATAGGGATCGGCAATCTGATCGCCTTTCTCGTCAGTGATGCCGGTATACAACTCGTTCAACGCGTCAGCCTGAGGCGCGGTCAGGCAGTCATCGCCATCCGCGCCCTCGCATAGCATCTGCTTGGCGTCGAATTTGCACTGCCCTGACGAGGTTGCAAGGCCGTCGACGAGGCCGTCAGCCGCATCGCATTGCTTCATCACCTCGGCGTGGATCGCGGCGCGCTTCGTGCCGGGAATTCGGCTGGCGGGATCGCGGACCTGGCGCAGCGTATAGGCAGTCGATGACGTGAGCGAGCGGACCCAGTCGCGGGCGGGATTGCCCGCGATGATACCGTCATAGTCATCGAACCAACGCTGGGCATTGACCATCCCCATCGCCCCGCCCCGCGAGCAGCCGTCCCAGTAAGAATATTCGGGCGCCTTGCCATAGAATGCGGCTGCGACCTTCTTCGCCCCCAAGGTGGCGACATGCACCGCCCGGTAACCGAAATCGGCGAGTTGTTGCGGATTGCCGATCGCCCACAGCAATTCGCCACCGCCGGACCGATGGCCATAGTCGGTCGCCATCGCAGCATAGCCCTTCTCCATCGCGCCCGCGAGGCCGCCCTGAGCGAAGGTGGGTGGAGCCGAATAGAGGATACCGCCGCCGAAGCCGCCCGTGCCGACACCGAAGAAGCGCCCGTTCCAGCTCGCGCTGGCGGGTAACCAGATTTCGGTTCGAATGTCGGAGCCGCCGGGCCGGGCGGTGATTTCGACGCGGCAGAAGGGCTTGTCGACCGTGCGCCCAGGCATCGGCGCGCCCATTTCGGAACGCGGCGTTTCAAATGGCGTGGTTATGTAGGTGACTTTGGTCACCGTGGTGTCGGCGTCGACCACAAGGCTGCTGAGGCCATTGCAGCGTTGGGCATCGCCGCTCGCCTCGCGCGCCTCGGCGGGGACGCCCGCAAAGGCGACCCCCGTGAGCAGGACGCCGGTCAAGCCCGCCAGTCTCTTGAACAAGGTCATTACGCAAAATCCTTTCTCAACGGACGCCGATCAGAACTCGTACCGGGCCTGCAGATACCAGAGGCGTGGCTCGGAAATCTGGCCCGTTACCGTTCCGGTGATGCTGAATGCGCTCGACCCGCTGATATTGTACTTCTTGTTGGTAAGGTTGGTGACGACGCCTGACACGCTGAAGGGCGTATCGTTGATCCTGCGCCAGTCGAAGCGAAGGTCGGCGACAGTGTATCCGGGCCGGCTCACATAGGCATTGGTCAGCGTTCCGAGGAACGATTCGGAGGTAAGCGGGGCGATGTCTGCAAGCAGCGCATTGTTCGATGGATTATTGCCGCCAATGAACTTGGACCGATGGTAGATATTGCCTGTAATCGAGATGTCTTCACCGACCCAGTCGTTAAAGCTCACGCGTGGCTGCACCGACCACATGTATTTCGACGTATCGCCATAGCGATCGGGTTGGAACCTGATCGTGTTGCCGTTGATGTCGAGCAAGCCGCGGGCATGGTTGATCGTAACACTCGTCGTTCCCGGCAGGCCAGCGCAACTGTCATAGTAGAAGGTCGCGCCGCAATTGGTGGTTTCAACCCAATCCTTGTATTTGGCGTCGGTGTAGGTGAAACTGCCACTGACGGTCAGCCAGTTGGCGGGCGAAATCGACCCTTCGAATTCCAGACCCTGGATTCGGACAGCCGCGACATTGTCGGTCAAGGTCTGGCCGCCGCCGCCGGGCAGGATGACAATGCGCTGCACATCCTTGTAGTCGCCCCGATAGGCCGCAATGTTGGCGTTACCGCGAATGCCGCCAGCTTCGAAGCGAAGCTTTGCGCCCAATTCGATATCGGTGATCGTTTCGGGACTGAAGGTGCGCAGGTCGCTGGTGACAGGGGCATTGCTGTTGACCCCGCCGCCCTTGTACCCCTTGCGGTGCGCGACGTAGAGCAGCAGGCTATCGCTTGCCTGCCAATCGGCGGTCAGCGTGTAGGTCACTTCCTTTTCATTGGGTGCCTTGGTGCGAATGATGTCCGCCCCCGAGCTCGGCGAGCGGCCGCTGACAGGAATGGCCTGAGGGAAGGTCTGACCGGGGAAATAGGACGACGTCGCATCGACGAAGACCGTTTCGGTCGCCGTCAGCTCGCTGTAGGATCTGGACCATGTTTGCCGCAGGCCCGCCGTCAGGTTGAGCCGATCGGTCACCGCAAAGGTCGCCTGGCCGTAACCTGCATAGCTGGTCGCCGAGGCCCGCGTCATGCTGCTGCACGGAGAGGCAACCTTGAGCAATGTGCACGTCGCGGCAGGCAACGGATCGGCGATGACATTGCCGAACGCCAACAGGAAGCCGCCGTTTTCCTGAAACGCGCGCTGCGAGCGCTTGCGGTAATAGAAGCCTGTCTGCCACGTCAGGCGATCGTTGAACGCCGTACCGAGAAGCTGCGCCTCATTCGTCCATGTTCGTGAAGGCCATCCATCACGGAACGGTCGGTTTCCATTGGTGATCGACCGCGTTCCCGGTTCGAAAAAGCCGCGGACATCGAGAAGCGGGAGGTCGACGCCGTCCTGATCGGTGGCGCTGCCGTTGCTCTTCGTCGCATAGACGCCAAAGATATTCTTGAACGTCACGTTCTCGCCGATGTCCCAGCGGAACTGCCCGATATAACCTTCGAACCGATTTTCATTTTCGAGGTTGAAGTTGACGAACTGACTGCGCGCACCAACGGCGTTCTGGCGGTTGAGCGCATCCTGCATCAGGTCGGCGTAGGACGCCCCCGTCGGCGGGGCCACGCCCGTCGCGAACTGATAGGCTGCGGCCAGAGATGGGATATTCGACAGCGGCAGATTGCGGATGCCGGGATTGATGAAGCGCGGATCGACGAACAGCAATGGCGAACTGTTGCCCTTCGATTTCGTCTGACTGCCCGCATAAATGAAATACAGTTCGGTATTGTCGGTCGGCTTGGCGAGCACCGAGAGGCGCCATTGCCGCTTGTCGACATTGTCGATCATCTGCGACGGCGACCCGTCGCTGTAAATCGCCTTCGTGAAACCGTCGCGCTTGCGGATCTGCCCGGCGACACGGACCATCAGCCTGTCCTCGATGATCGCGCCGCCCACTGCGCCTTCGAGCTGGCGATAATCGAGCCGCCCCACTTGCGCGGTGACATAGCCGGACAGTGCATTCGACGGCTTCTTCGGCTGGTACAGCAGCACGCCGCCAGTGGCGGTCTCGCCGAACAGGGTACCTTGGGGTCCCTTGACGACCTGGAGGCTTTCGAGATCGTAAAAGGACGGCTGAAAGCTTGCCACCTCCGCGAAATAGGGGACGACTGATGCCTGCCCCGTCGCGAAGCTGGTTCCCTGGCCCCGCAAAGCGGGCTCGAAACATTCCCGCGAATAGGTGCAAGCCGATGCATTGAGTCCTGCGATCTTGTTCAGATCCTGCACGTTGTTGATCACCAGATTCTCGACCGCTTCGCCGCTCAAGGCGGTAATCGCGACGGGAACCTTTTCCAGATATTCCTCACGCCGGCGCGCAGTAACGATGATGGCGTCAGGCGCATAGACTGCCTCCCCCGGCTGAGTGCGCGGAACATCCTCGTTTGCTTGCGCGAACAATGGCGTCGTTGCAGTCACGAGGCTGACGGCCAGGACCGTCCTGCTGACGGTAAGATATTGGTTCTTCATTACATCTCTCTCCCGGAGACGACG
Organism: uncultured Sphingobium sp.; assembly: GCA_964532255.1. Taxonomy (GTDB): domain Bacteria; phylum Pseudomonadota; class Alphaproteobacteria; order Sphingomonadales; family Sphingomonadaceae; genus Sphingobium. Next base: position 49,053 of record CAZHGR010000001.1, on the reverse strand, counting down.
CCGACATCGCGTGGACGATCTTGCTGATCGCCTCTCCGCCCCGCCTGCGTTCATTTGATGATATCGATTGATATCATCATTTGTTTTGACCGAATGATTTCATCCCTGTCAAGCCGTTCCCGTGCCTTGATCGAGGGACGACATGCCTGTAGCTGTCTGCCCTCCGGTCTCCAGTGTGGAGACCTGCTTGGAATAGCGCATTGCTGGAATTCGCCCTCACTTCTCGCTCAGGATTGTTCGTTGCGTAGGTCCGGCACAAGCGATCGGCAAAAGCAGCGGAAACCGGCCAGGTCTCGCGAGGTGTTGCGGTCGACAATCATCGATGCGGGGATCGTGCTGTTTTCCGAGCAGGGCTTCTATGGCCCCAGCATTCGCGACATAGCAAACGAAGCGGGCGTAGCTCTGCCGACGCTATATCGCCTGTTCATCGACAAGCGCGATATCTACGAGAATTGCTGCCGCACCGCGTTCGCGCGTCAGGGCGATTTGATGCGGAGCGTATTCCGCCCCGACGATCCGGGGGATGTCATCATTTTCAAGCTGACACTCGCAGGATTTCATATGAAGTTCCACGAGAAGATCCATTACCGGCTGCTTAATCGCCTTTTCGTCGATCACGACTGGGACATACTGGCTACCGAAATGCTCGAATTCCGGAAGTCCGACATGATCTTGCGAATGGCCTCGGCAGTGAGCGAGGCCGGGCACGAAACCCCCCAACTGCGGATGATGATCATGGAAGGCATCTTCACGCTTGGTCCCGATCTGCCAAACACGTGGCCGACGCTGGGCATAACCCCGAACAACTTGATGAAGTTCACGACGGCGGTGCTGTCAATCGTCTTTCCGAGGATCGACTGGGAAGCGATCGCGGCCGGGCAAGGCACCAGCTTCCTCCACGATTCGATTGCCCCTAACCTGCTGGGGAGAACTTGCGTACCGCCATAACATCCTAATTTAGATAGGACTTCCTGGATCGGCTCCAGAACGCCTCCCCAGCGACACCCCAATCCGGGCATCTGCGCAGCACGGTCCCGTGCACGTCAAGATCACGCGCGGCCTGGGCAACCGCTACACCGCTCGCACCCTCGCCTTGAAATCCGTGCTGAAGCGCTTTCTCTTCGCCTTCAATCCGGAACCAATCCATCGGGTCGGGAGTGGATTAACTCTCTGTCCGAATTTCCGGCACGACCTCACATAAATCCCCGACCGTCTGCGCCAGAATGCCTGTACAGACAGAAATATCTTCTACCCGCGACAAGGTAACCCACCGAGATGGTGATACTCTCTGGCAGTTAAGCAAGCGCAACCAAAGCTTGCAGTTTAGAGAGGATGGTCGATGAACCACCACGGGTTCGCTTCTTTGAAAGCTTATACATTGTCGGTTACTGTATCTGCGCTGGCGTTCGCTTTGCCGCAGACTGCTGCAGCGCAGCAAGAAGGGTCAAACGCGACGCCGCCGGGCAATCCAGCCTCTGGAGAAATCGTCGTTACAGCACAGCGGCGCGACGAATCGCTGCAAGATGTTCCCGTCGCAATCACCGCCGTCACGCCCGAGCGCCTCGAACAGCTCAGTATCCGCAAGGTTGACCAGCTCGAAGCTGTGACGCCGGGCCTCGTTTTCAACACCGGCTACACTTACACGCAGTTGTTCATCCGTGGCGTCGGAGCGAATTTCCCTAATCCCGGCCTTGAACCTGCGGTCGCGACGTACATCGATGGTGCATATGCCACGCGTGGTTTCGGTGCCTTGTACGAAATGGTCGACGTCCAGACCGTGCAGGTTCTGAAGGGACCGCAAGGCACGCTTTACGGGCGCAATGCCACAGGCGGCGCGATGCTGATCAACAGTCAGGACCCGACCGACGAATTTGGCGGCTCGGCTACGGCAGAACTCGGAGACCTGGGCCACAGATTGATCGACGGCGTCGTCAACCTGCCCCTGGGCGAGACGCTGTCGGCTCGGTTTGCAGGCCGTTACCGGCGCGATGGCGGCTATGTGACCAACCTCTTCACCGGCAACAAGCTTGGCGGAAGTTCCGCCTATGTGGGACGCGCCCGCCTGAAATGGGAGCCCACGCCCGACTTCAAAGCGATCTTCACGTTCCAGTACAACGAGGCCAAGGGCTCCACCCCGCCGGCGGCCGAGCGGCTGGGCGTGACAACCACCCGCAACGATCTTACGGGTCCTTTCGCCGTCTACAACGGCCGGCCGATCTACACGTGCACGGGCTGCGATCCGACGGTGGTGCCCGGCACGCGTTCACCTGTAGCGGGCTTCTATGACACCGACCAGAATGAGCCCGTCATCCGTGGCCTCAAAGGCAGCGGCGGCAAGAGCTACTTTTACAACCTGCAATTGGAAGGCAATCTTGGGCCGATCAACCTCAAGAGCGTCACTGCCTTCCGCAACCAGGACGATTTCGGCGTTTCCGAACTTGATTTCACGCGGGGCGAGCTTTTCCACTACGGCCAGTTCTCAGGCAGCGAGGCCTTCACTCAGGACTTGATTGCCGATGTCGATTTCAGCGACCGTATCAAGGGTCTGTTCGGCGCCAGCTATCTGCATGAGGACGGATATTTCGACCTGACCTTCGACAGCACGGGTTTCCGCGCCGCAGCCGCCGCTTCGCCCAGTGGCGTGCTGCCGTCGGGCATCAACAACGTCAAGACGACCAGTTGGGCGGTGTTCGGCGAAATCACCGCAGAACCGATCGACGGGCTGAAGATTACCGCCGGTGGCCGCTACTCGAAAGACAAGCGCGATCTAACGGCGCGTTTCAACGATACGATCGTGTCGGCCTTCAGCCTGCCGCTTGCCGGCTTCAAGTCCGACTCGCTGACGTTCGACTCCTTCACGCCCCGCCTCGTGGTCTCGTACGATCTGGGCGCAGTCAACGTCTACGCCAGCTATAACAAGGGCTTCAAGGCCGGAGGGTTCGCAACACCGGCCCTGTTCCCGCCGACCGGAATCCTGCTGGTCCGTCCCGAAAAGATCGATAGCTATGAAATCGGCGCCAAATTCGTCTCCGCGGATCGGCGCCTTCGCGCAAACGTTGCGGCCTTCCTGTACGACTACAAGGATGTTCAGGTCCAGGTGATCCGCCTGGAACTGGGCGGCTCGATCGTGATCAATGGCGCGAAAGCCAGGGGCAAGGGTGTCGAGGCCGACTTCAGCTATCAGCCGACGGAATGGCTGACCTTGTTCGGTGCCGGAACCTATATGGACAACAAATACCGCGATTTCCCCGATGCTGCAGGCGCGGGCCCGAGCGGTGATCCGCTCAGCCCTGCCTTTGGCAGTACCGTCGAAGATTTGTCGGGCGCGCGTATGTCGCGTTCGCCAAAGTTCTCGGGCAACATCGGTGCAACGGTCAACACACCGATCAACGATGATTTGAAAGCCGACCTCACCGGCTATGTCCGGTACAGCGACGCTTATGACTTCTCGCCCGGTGCCGGCGGCCCCCTTCGCACCGATTTCCAGCCGGCAACCACCATCGCTAATTTGAGTGGCAATATCCGCACGCAAGACGACATGTTCTCGATCGGTTTCTTCATCAACAATCTGACCGACGAAAACTATCAATCGTTCCGCCAAAGCGCGGCGGGCTTTGGTGCCTTCGACTACGTCGCCCCGCCGCGTACATATGGCCTGCGGGTGGGATTCCAGTATTGATATAGAAAGACGAGTACGAGGTCGTTACCGTAAGATAACGACCTCGCTATTTTCAGAACGGTTGATAACGTGTTCGAACGATATCAGGCGATTGTCGGCGGGAAGATTGCATATTCTGGTGGCGGCAATTTGTTTCTCCACCGGGACGTCTGGGGAAACCCAGTACGGGTATTGACTGGCACTTCGACTTCGCGACGGAAAGAAGCGCGCGACGCCCTCCCCTATAAGCGCACGTCATGATGTGTGCCCTTGGCCCCTATGTCACGGATGACTGATGATGAATGAACGCGAAACGACTGCCTCCAGCGCGACAAATCCTCTGTTCTCGCCGTTCCGCTTGAAGTCGCTGGACCTTCCGAACCGGATCGTCATGGCGCCGATGGGGCGGTGCTTCGCCGATGATGGCATTCTACTAGCGGGTTATTCGGACTATTATCGGCGGCGCATAGAGGGCGGGGCTGCACTCATCCTCGGAGAAGCGTCGAGCATCTCGCCTTCGGGAAGCTCAAATCCGACAAGCCCTGCTTTCTATGGCGATGCCGCACTCGAATCGTGGCGCGAACCGATAGAAGCCGTGCATCACGCCGGTGGTTTCTTCATGCCGCAGATCTGGCATGCTGGCCTTGCCCGGGCACCCGGATGCGAGCCCTATGTCGATGTTCCGTCAATCGGACCGTCCGACTGGTATATCCCCAACACCGACGAGCAACTGCGACCCCGTCCCGGTCGGGTGTACGGCTCCCCGATGACCGACCGGCAGATCGAAGACGTCGTTCGCCAGTATGGCGATGCGGCGGAGGCGGCGAAACGCCTCGGTTGCGATGGCGTCGAGCTCCACGGTGCGCATGGCTATCTGATCGACCAGTTCTTCTGGCCGACAATGAACCGGCGTTCCGATCGCTACAATGGAACGATGCGCGATCGCGCACGCTTCGCGGCAGAGGTCGTCGCGGAGGTGCGCCGACGGACTGGCCCGGACTTCCCGATCCTGTTTCGTTTCTCGCAATGGAAGCTCCAGGACTATGACGCCAAGACTGTCGAGACGCCGGATGATCTCGCCCAGCTGGTGGAGACTCTGGCCGATGCTGGCACCGATCTCTTTCACGTGTCGGTCCGGCGCTTCTGGGAGCCGGGCTTCGACGGCAGCGACATGACCCTGAGTGGTTGGACGCGCAAGCTGTCCGGACTGCCGACGATGACGGTAGGCTCGATCACGCTGGATCAACCTTTCGGTATTGGCACCGATGACTACAAACAGAGCTTCCTGCAGGAGCAGGGAAAGAAGCTCGACTATTCAGGCATCGAGGGAATCGATCGTTTGCTCGAGCTGTTCGATCGCGGGGAGTTCGACCTGGTGGCTGTCGGCAGGGCGATGATCGCCAATCCCGACTGGGCAAATCTTGTCCGCGAAAACCGGCTTGAGCATCTCAAGCCCTACAGCCGCGACCTGCTCGCCACCCTCGACTGAGCCCCTCATCGGGAGCCCCCGCTGTGCAATATACGCGCCTCGGATCGAGCGGACTGATCGTTTCCCGCATTGGTCGCGATCGTGCGCTGCAAAAAGGGCTCGCCAGCGCATCGACAAGAAAGAGCGGTGTCAAAGGCGGTGAATTTTCGCCTTTTACTTCATCAAGGAAGCGCGCCATGCCATGCTCTGCGAGCGACGCGAGGACGGTAGCGATCGCCGCTGGTGGGGCGGTGGCATCCTTCGGGGTTGCGACGCCGTCGAGCGATATCAGCGCCGCGAAGAGCCCGATAGCAGGCCGCGCCTCAGCTTGCTGGGCGTGCAGCCATATTCGCGACGGAATGATAAAATGCTGTGCGATACCGAACTAAAGCCGGCACGGTAGGCCAGCGAAGCGATGGTTTCATCCGCCTGGGCGGGGTCTGCGAGCCACGATCGTATTCGCTGGATACGCCTCAAGCGCACAAGGCCGCTGAAGGACAGACCCTTTTCGGAAAGAAGTGCCGACATGTATCGCACCGACATCTGGCATGCTTCTGCGACCATCGACGCGCGAAGGTCCGGATTGGTGCAATGGCTGTCCAGATAGGCCATGACCGCGTCTCGTCGCACGTCGCGCATTGAGGATCGCGGCGATTTTTCGTCTGATGGCGCGCGTGGCACCATCCGGGTGACCTCTAATAATATTGTATTGAGCAGAGAGGTCGCAACGGGTGCGACGATCGACTTTCCGTGCTCGAACAAAATTCGCACCAGTTCCTGTGCAAGTCCCGTGGTGTGATCCTCCGCTGTGATCGCGACACCTGCAAGTTCATCGACATGGAACTCAGCCGCCACGTCCGCTGGCAGGGAAATGCATATTTGAGCGTATCTGTCTTCCGATCCGGGACGGACGATCATTTCATAGGGAACATTCGTTCGCACGACGAAGAAATCCCCTCTGCCGATGGAATGGCGACGACCGTTGTAAACGATCCCCAATGAACCGCTCAAAACGCACACCAGAATATAATAATCTGCGCGATCCCGCCGGATACTTTGCAGCGATCGCCTGTATATGTGCTCGGTCGCTTCCGTGGCGGTCACGCAAAACGGCGCATGCAGCCCGTAGTGCACGGTGACCTTGGGCATCTCGTCAACTCCGATTCCATGGATATCGGAGTGAAAAAACTTGTCCCGCCGATAGACGTCGGATCGAGAACCATATCCCGATATCGGAAACTCATAGCTTCCTGGTAACTGCTTCGCCTTGGCCAGCACACCCTCCTGCCATCGATCTCCTTCGCACCCAGCGTTCGGTCGGCAGGCAAAAGGCTAGGCCGCGTTGATGCCGAAAATCAACATGGATGATTCCATTTCACGACATTTTATCGACCCGTGCCGCTTGAGCCGTGCCAGAGGTTGGGATAGAAATCTCCATACCCTTGCAGGAAGGCGAAACAAGAGGCGGGGCTGCAAGATAGATGACATTGAATATCTGAATAGCTTGAATATAGCTTCTATATCAGGTTCCGGATCAGCATGCAGAATCGAAAAAGCACAATAAGACTTTAGATATACTGATAATGACGTTTACTGCTTAAAGGCAGACGAAGAATATAAATTACGGGCAAGGGAGAGGAGCTTGGATGACATCGTTTGCTCTGTTTTCTGAAACCGCCCTCACCCGCTCTTTCGAAACGGCGCGGGCGACGTGCACATTGAGCTTCGTGCCGCGCAGGGGCGCCAGCCGAAATCGAGCGAATGTCGCGGCAAAGAACCGCCCCGGTCGCCTCTTGCTCCATCACAGCGATCCATCGCGCATGCTCGACAGAAGGCTGCGCTCGAACGGCTGCGCAATTTGGGCGGCCCGCCCCCCGCTTCGGATGACAAGGTACAAGGACGCAGTATGGACATTCTGACACCCTATGACGAGTTCCCCTGCCATCAGGCACCCCAACCGTTCAGCCACATCCCATCGACCGACCTGAACTGGGATGAGGGCTATTACTTCGCGATCATGAACCCCGACGAGCAGGTCATGTTCTGCACCGGCTTCCGGATCAACCCGAACACTGACATGATCGGGGGCTATGCCTTGATCAACGTGGCGGGGATCCAGCGGACCTTCCGCTTCAGCCGCTGCTGGCGCCGCGATTTCAACACCCGTGTCGGTCCGTTCCGCATGGAAGTGATCGAGCCGTTGAAGACCATTCGCCTGGTGCTGGAAGAGAATGACAGCGGCATCGCCTTCGACTTTCTCTGGAAGGGCACTTCGCCGGCTTTCCTCGAAGAACAGCATAGCGCCACCAATCGCGGCCGCCGGACGACCGAGCAGCGGCGCTACTCGCAGCCCGGCGTGGGTGAGGGCTGGCTGGAATGGCCGGGCCAGCGCTGGGACGTAGGGCAAGCGGGCTGGGTCGCCGTGCGTGACCATAGCTGGGGCCTCTATGTGGAGCGTCCGCCGATCGCGATCGACCCCAAATGGCTCCCGCCGCGCGACAATGCGGGACCGCAACGGGCGCTGCGCTTCTGGTCCGTCTTCAAGACGGGCGACTGGTCCGGCTTCTATCATCTCCACGAGGACGCCGAAGGCGAGCAGCGCAAATTCAACGACGTGTTCGGCACCCCCTTTGCTGGCAAGCTCTTCAAGGGTTGGGGCGATGAGACCGTCGAGCTTACCGCCGGTCGGCACGAGATGGAGTTCGAGACGCTGCCGGACAGCAACAAGCCGTCCAAGGTGCTGAAAATGGCGACGCTGCACCTGACCGACCAGCATGGACGCGCGTGGAAGCAGACGTTCGAAACGGCCTCGCCGCCATGGGTGACCCAGACCATGGGATATACGCCTGGCAGTTGGAAGGATGGCGGCTCGTTTCACTCCTACCACGGCTCCGAAGAACTTGCGACCGAGTGGGATCATTTCGACTTTCGCGAACAGCCGTTCGACTTCACGCCTTATGGCGAGGCAGGCAAGAACCAGCCGGACAGCATGAAGCAGGGTGCCAACTATAACGAGAAGATTTACGGCGTTGAGTATCTGTCGCGCATCACGACCTATGCGCCCGACGGCAGCGTGAATGTGGGTGCGGGTCAGATCGAGCTGTTCATCAACGGCGCCTATCGCCCCTATGGCTTCGAGTGAGGCCACCATGGACTTCAGCAAAGACCATCTGCAACGCTACTTCACCCACAAGCTGGATGAGCCGGTCGAAGTGCTGGCCGTCAACCGGTTCATGCGCGGGGCATCGCGTCAGACGTGGTTCATCGACATTCGCCACCGCAACGGCGGTGACGACGAGACGTTGGTCATACGCACCGATCTCGCCGCAGGCAGCATCGATCCGACGTCGCTCGAACAAGAGCATTTCATGTACGAGCGGCTCGGCCATACCGATGTTCCGGTGGCAAAGGTGCTTTTCTGGGAGGATGATCCAGAGTGGACCGATACCCCCTTCTACGTGCGCCGCAAGGTGGAGGGGAACTGGAACATTCCCAACTTCCTCAATCCCGATCCTGCGTATGACGAGTTGCGGGTCGCGATCTCCAAGGAACATCTCTCGAAACTGGCGATGGTCCACCAGGTCGATTGGAAGGGGCTTGGCTTCGACCGCCGCCTCAAAGCACCGAAGGATGAGGCCGACTGTGCCCATAACTACATCCGGCTGGCGCTGCGCGAGTTCGAGGAGGTGCGCGTGAGCGGCATGCCGGTGATCCTCGAGATCGGCGAGTGGCTCCACGACAGGGCACCGGTCGCACCGCGCGTTTCGCTGTGCAAGGGGACCAACGGCTTCGGCGAGGAAGTCTTCCGGGGACGCGAGCTGGTTGCGATGAGCGACTGGGAAGAGGCGTCGATCGGCGATCCCGCCGCCGACTTCGCGTTCTTGCAGTATTTCATCCCGGAGCTTGAGCGGGACGGCAAGAAGATCTGGGGGCTGGAGCAGGCGCTGGATTATTATCGATCAATCAGCGGCATCAACGTGACAGTCGAAGCAGTGCAGTTCTACGGGCTGATCAGGGCGATCCGCCTCATCACGCTCAGCGAAAATGCCGGTCGCTCTACGCGCGATCGCCCCGACGCTGCCGAACCCCGGCAGGCCTGGACGGGAACCGAGGTGGGCTATATCTGCCGACGCAGCCTGATCGGCGCGATGGGCCTTTCCGAACCGCTGCCTGCCGCAGTGCTGGCTCAACTTCACGAAACGATCGAGGCGCCGCTATGATAACTGTTTCCGCGACCGATCTGCTGCGCGTCGTCGATGCGACGCTGACGAACAAGGTTGAACCTGCGTTGAACGACATGAGTGCGCGCGCGGCGCTCACCACTGTCCGCCACCTGCTGCGCTTCGTAAAGGTCAGGATCGAAGGCGAAGGACAGACGCTCACCGAGGAAATCGCCGCAACCCGATCCCTGCTGGAGGACATCGCAACCTATCATGACGGCGCAGGTGACCCGACTGACGCGCAGACCGTGCGCGACGCCCTCGCTGCCGCATCGGCGGGCGATCCGGTACGCTACCAGTCTCTCGACGATCTCACCGCGCAGACTGCGGCGCTCCGCGAAGCGCTGCACCGAGCGCTGGCCAACCTTCAGTCCAAGCGCGACTCTCGCGGCAAGGACGATGCCTATCTCGCTATTCGCGCCGCCGTTCGCGCGCAAGTCGTTCGCCAGATCGAGGCGGAAGGGGAACTGGTCGGTCCGGCCTTCTTCGGCCGCGGTCCGCGGCGCTGAGCCGGGGATTGGACTTGTCTGCAACGGCGGCGCACGCCGTCAGCTAATCTTGGAGGTAGAAGCAGATGCTCAAAGCGGTTGGGATAACCCTCGATACACATACGGATCTGCTGCCGGGCACGCAGGTGATCGATATGGTCAAGCGGCACGAAGCGCTCGGCTTTGAAAGCCAGTGGCTGTCGGATGCGATGGGACGGGAACCGTTCGCGCTCGCGGCGACGCTGCTTGCACATACCAGTCGCATCAAGGTCGGCACCGCGATCGCCAACGTCTACGGACGAGATGCGATGACAGCGGCGCAGATGCGCACAACGCTCGCCGAGATTTCGGGAGGCCGTTTCCTGTTCGGGCTGGGCGTATCCAATCAGTGGATCAACGAGTTGCGGCACGCGGAGTGGATCGCACCGGTACCCAAGATCAAGACCTATCTCGAACGTATGCAGAACGATCGGTCCGTTTCCTGCCAGCCCGCAGAGCCGGCACCGGTCTACGTCGCCGCGCACGCCGCCGGGCTGCAGCGCGTGGGTCGCGAGCAGGCCGATGGCATCATGACATGGACGATGCCGCCACAGCATATCCGCCTTTCACGCGAACGATTGGGTCCCGACAAGGCGATCAATTCGCAGATGGTCTGCATTTTCGAGGAGGATGCCGACCGGGCGCGCGAGACGGCGCGGAAGTATCTGCAGCTCTGGCTCGCGATTCCGAGTTATCGGGTCGCCTGGACAGAGGCCGGTTTCGACGAGAGCGATTTCGAAAATGGCGGCAGCGACCGCTGGGTCGATGCGATCGCCGCCTGGGGAAGCCCGGAGAAGATTGCGGACAAGATCGCCGAATATCATGACGCCGGTGCCACCCGCGTCATTACCGAACCCGTGCGACTTGCGCCGGAAGTCATGGACCATCCGCTCGGCACGAAGGTCTTTGTACTCCCGGATTTCGAAAAACTCGATACGCTCGCCGCAGTTCTGTTTCGCTGAAAGCCAGGGGTCCGCGCTGCCCGTTCAGACCCGCACATCGGTTCGCGTCGAGACCAGCGACTACAGCTTCGCACGGCTTCACGGAGGAAGAGATTCGATGCAGATTGGCATTAGCCTTCCCTTCATGATCGATCCGGGGGCGGCGGATCCGTGCCATCATATCTATGCCCTGGCGCAAATGGCCGAGGAGGCAGGGTTCGACTTCCTGTCGATCGGGCATCATGTCTTCACACCGGGTTATCCGACATCTGCACCGTTCGTCATATTGTCCGGCATTGCCGCCCGGACATCGCGGATCAAGCTGGCGAGCGTGATCTATCTCCTTCCGCTCTATCACCCCGTCGCAGTGGCCGAGCAGGTCGCGACGCTCGATGTCATGTCGGGCGGACGGGTGATCTTCGGCGTCGGCATCGGCTATCGCGACTATGAGTTTGCCGGTTTCGGAATCGACCCGCGTCAGCGCGGCGCGCGCACCGACGAGGCTCTCGATCTGATCCGCGGCGGCTGGGCCAGCGGCACCTATCATCATGAAGGCTCCCATTTCACGGTCAGGGACCTCCCGGCGGTCCCTCGCCCCGTGCAGACCCCTTTCCCGCCCATCTGGGTAGGCGGAGTCTCAAAACCTGCGCTTCGCAGGGCGGCGCAACGCGGCGACGGCTGGGTATCGGCCAACATGCAGCCGCTGGACGATATCGCGGACATGATCGGCGCCTATCGGACCGCGTGCACAGAGGCCGGCAAGGAACCCTTTGTGTGCATCAGCCGGGATGCCTGGGTATCCGCCTCGCGTGAGGAGATGCTAGCGGGTTGGTATGGCGACATGGTCGAACGGCATGTCGGGTTCCGCAAAATGGGCTTCGTTTCCTCTGATCCGGGCGGGGTTCACGCGCGAATGGAGGCTGGCGAAGTGGTCGATCCCGACGAATTCATCGCGGATCGCCTGATCGGCGGCACGTCGGACGATTGCATTCGGCAGATCGGCCGCTGGAAGGACGCGACCGGATGCCAGGCCCTGCTGCTGCTCATGAACAAGAAGGCCGGGTTCGAGGAGTTGGCATCGCAAATCAAGCGCTTCGGCAGCGATGTGATCCCGAGCGTGCGTGGCAACGACGAGGTGCGCGCGGCAAGGCCCTGCGCGTGATCTGGCATGACGCGATCCCATCGCTTGCGTCCTGCTCGGAGGATTGATGAGATGCCGGGAACGCCCTCCCGCCTCGCGCGCGGGCGCTCTCAACAGGAGGCAAGTGGCGTCGTGAGCACAGGTAAAGGCTGTCCTGCACACCCCGCTAAACTGGCGCGCGGGCTTGGAGAGGAACGACGATGAAATTCTGGAACCTGCTGGCCTTTATCGAAGACGACCAGCTCATCGAAAGCGCCCGGTTTTCTGAGGATCTGGGCTTCGATGGCGTCGGAGTCTCGGATCATCTTTTCATTCCCGAGGTTATCGACTCGCCCTATCCAGGGTCCAAGGCCGACGGTTCCAAGCCCTTTTTCACGATCGAGAACAAATGGTCGTTTCCTGAACCCTGGGTGGCGCTGGCGATGATTGCCGCCTCCACGAAGCGCGTGAAACTGTTTCAGAGCATCTTCATCGGGCCGGTCCGCAACCCGATCGACATTGCGAAGTCGACGGGCACGTTGGAGGCGCTTGCGCCCGGCCGTCTGCGGGTATGTCCCGCCGTCGGCTGGATGAAGGAGGAGTTCGACGTGTACGGCGTCGATTTCCACACGCGCGGCCGGCGAATGGACGAGACGATCGAGGTGCTTCGCAAGCTGTGGAGCGGAGACATTGTCGAGCATCATGGCCAGTTCTTTGATTTTCCGCGCCTGCGCTCGCTGCCGGCTCCCGGGCACATCCCGATCTATCCCACCGGTGGCAACAAGGCGGTCCTGCGGCGCGCAGCCTATCTGGGTGACGGCTGGATGGACTTCGGCAATCTTCAGGCTGACCCGGCTCCGTTGATCGACGAAGTGAATGCCATGCGTCGGGAAGCTGGGCGCGATCATCTGCCGTTCGAGATCATCATGATCCTCCGCGATCCTTCCGACATCGACGGAATTCGTCGCGCAGAGGATCTGGGTGTTACCGCCGTGCAGTTGCTACCCGCGTTTTTCACCATCGGCCAGCGATCCACGCTGGACGAGAAAAAGAAGCTCTGGGACGATTTTGCGGAAAAGGTCATGCGACACTTTCCCGCTGCAACCTGATCATCGGAAAGGACGAAGCCGTGGCGGACGAAGGATTCTCGGTAGACATCACCGGTTTCGCGCTCGACGAGGAGCGTGAACGGGAGCTGTTCGAAAAGCAGAACGAGTGCGTGTTCATGTGGAGCACGCGCGAGGGCGAGCCCGTTGGCGTCGTGATGTGCTATCTCCTGCACGAGGGCCGGTTCTGGCTGTGCCTCATGGAACAGCGGGCGCGGGTCAAGGCGGTGCGGCGGGATCCCCGAAGCTGCGTCTGCATCTCCAGCGCTGGCACCGACATGAAACGCGGCAAGGCAATCACGTACAAGGGTACGACGCGGGTCCACGCCCATGATGCGCCCGAGATTGCCGGCTGGTTCTTCGAGGCGTTCGCCCGCCGATTGCACGGTGGTGACGATCCGCAGAAAATCCGGGAGATTGCCGCCTCGCTCGACATACCGGGCAGGGTCGTACTGGAATTCACGCCGGGCAAGACGATCAGCTATGACGGCGACAAGCTGGCGGCATCGATTCCCGGTGTGGAAGGCGGGTTCGAAGGCATGTTCTCCTGAGGGGACAGGCCTGCGTCCTGTCCGCATCGCGGCTGCCCGTCGCGTAACGACTATTCGTCCGCTTATCGAATTTCGGTGGCAAGTAGTCTCCGGTCGTCGTTTTCACCAGAAACCGGCTCGCCATAGAGGGTCGTGCGCTGTCTGAGCGCGCGACCCGCCGAATGCGCCGCGCGCATCATGTCGTTGGCACCGACCTCCTGCCCGTGGCGTGCGCCGGCGGCGCGACTGATCGATTCGTTCATCAGGACACCGCCAATGTCGTTGACGCCCGCGCACAGCAGTGCGGCCGCGCCATCAAGGCCAAGCTTCACCCAGCTCGCCTGGATCGACGGGATTGCTCCATGAAGAGCGAGGCGACCGATCGCATGCATCAGGACGACCTCACGCCATGTCGGTCCTTTGCGCGACTGGCCGCGCAGGTAGATGGGCGACTGCATATGCACGAACGGCAGCGGCACGAATTCAGTGATGCCGCCGGTATCGAGCTGCAGCATTCGCAGTGCGAGCAAATGGCTCGCCCAGTCCTCCGGACTTTCGACATGGCCGAACATGATCGTCGAGGTCGTGCGAAGACCGACCTCATGCGCGGTACGAACCACGTGCAGCCATTGGTCGGTGGACAGCTTGTCGGGGCAGATGATGTCGCGGACCCGGTCTGTCAGGATTTCGGCGGCAGTGCCGGGCAGCGACCCCAGTCCTTCATCCTTCAGCCGGCACAGATAGTCGACCAGCGGAACGTCCAGCGATGTCGCACCATGATGAATCTCGAGCGGCGAAAAGGCATGGACATGCATGGCCGGCACGGCGTCTTTGACTGCGCGCAGGATCTCCAGATAGGTTTCGCCAGTGTATCGTGGATGGATGCCACCCTGAAGGCATACTTCGGTCGCACCCTTGTCCCATGCCTCGCGGGTACGTTCGGCGATTTCCGATAGCGGGAGATCATAAGGCGTATCACGCGTCCCCGACTTCCTGGGTGCCTTGGAGAAGGCACAGAAAGCGCAACTGAACGTGCAGAGATTCGTGTAGTTGATGTTGCGGTTGACGACATAGGTGACGGTTTCGCCGTTGACCTGACGGCGGAGCTGGTCGGCTGCGGCAATGATATCGCGGGCGGCTCCGTCCCTGGCCTCGAACATCCGGACGATGTCGGGATGGTCGAGGGTTTCGCCGCGGCTCGCCCGGGCAATCGACTGGTCAAGCTGTCGATCGATGATCGCTACCGACCGTATATCGCCCAGCGGCCGTGCCACGCTGCCGGGTGCGGCCTGATCGTCACCGGGGCACCATGACCCATCGCGCGCCAGATTGTGCGAATCCGCCAGCCTGCGCAGCGCGGTCGCGATCGCCGGGTCATGCCACCGGGAAGAGTCGGCGCAATAACGCGGATATGCGGTCAGTCTTTCGACCAGAACATAGCCGGCTTCGGCACATTCTGCCGCGAGCGCCTCGATCTCCGGCCAGGGCGCTTCGGGATTGACATGATCGGGAGTGACCGGCGAAATTCCGCCCCAATCGCTGAGGCCCGCATCAATCAACGCGCGGGTGCGACCGGGATTGAGGTTGGGCGGCGACTGCACGCCCACATCGGGCCCCATGATCAGCCGCGCCACTGCCACCGTCCAGAGCAGCTCATCTTCGGAAGGTTCGGGCGCATCGGCCATCAGCGTATCGGGCTTGGCGCG
This sequence comes from uncultured Sphingobium sp., assembly GCA_964532255.1. Taxonomy (GTDB): domain Bacteria; phylum Pseudomonadota; class Alphaproteobacteria; order Sphingomonadales; family Sphingomonadaceae; genus Sphingobium. The sequence continues at coordinate 33,777 of CAZHGR010000001.1, read as the reverse complement.
GAAGTTCTGGACGATCACTTCCTGTATATGACCATAGCGGTCATGCAGCTCGCGCAGCGCGACGAGGCTGTCGATGCGCTCCTCGCGCGTTTCGCCGATGCCGATCAGAATGCCGCTCGTGAAGGGAATCTGCGCTTCGCCGGCAGCCGCGATCGACGCGAGGCGGACAGAGGGACTTTTGTCCGGCGAACCATGGTGCGGCCCGCCCTTGCGGCACAGGCGCTCGGCCGCACTTTCAAGCATCAGGCCCATCGATCCTGATAGCTTGCGCAAGCGCCTGTAATCATCGGCTGTCAGAACACCTGCGTTGATATGCGGGATGATGCCCGTCTCGGCGATCGCACGTTCCGCGACATGGGCGAGATAGTCGATAGTCGAAGCAAAGCCCATCCCGGCGAGCGCGTCACGGGCGGAGGCATAGCGCGCTTCGGGCTTGTCGCCGAGCGTGAACAGCAACTCCTTGCATCCAGCCGCAACCCCCGCACGCGCAACGTCGCATACTTGATCGGGCGACATATACGCTGCATGGAGATGGCGCGGCGCCTTGGCGAACGTGCAGTAATGGCAGACGTTACGGCACAACTGCGTAAGTGGTGCAAAAACCTTTCGCGAGTAGCTGATCGTTTTGCGTCCTGTAGCGTCACGCATTGCGCGGCTTTCGACGAAGAGATCGTGCAACGTCGCGTGGCGTGCAAAGTTGACCAAGTCCTTCATCGTGCCGCAAACTCCTCGGAAAATTCCAGATCGTGCAAGTATCGACCGGTGTGACTGTCGATCGCCCGGCGCCGGACAATCTCGACATCGTCTGGGGTGTCGAGATCGAACGCGAGGCTGGGCACGGCTAACGTCGTCGCCTCGATCCGGGCTCGCGCGGCTGCCTCGCGATGGCGTGCCGCACTGCAGGGGCCGAAACAGAAGTCGAATTTCGCCTGGACCGGCAGAAGCAAAGCCCCCGTGCCACCGTCGTTCGTCGCGACGAGCACCATCTGATCCGGTCGAACCGACGCGATGAGTTTCACGATATCTGTCGGATCGAGCAGGGGAAGGTCACCCGGCAACAGCAGCAACCGGGCGTCCGGGTCACGCCCCGCGACATGGCGGCGCGCGTTGTCCAGAGCCGCATTCAGGCCGAGCGCGCTGCGTTCGAGCAGGGGTGTCGCGCCCAGGCTGGCCGCTCTCTTCGCGATCGCCTCTGTCGGCGTGACGACATAGAGATGGTCGATGGCATCCACCACTCCCAGCGCAGCAAGCATGTCTTCGATCATTGTCATCACGAGTGCTTCGCGCTGTTGCCCGTCCAGCACTGCGGCACAGCGCGACTTGGCCTCAGGGCCGCCGCGCACCGCAATGACAGCATGAACGCTCATCGGTGACCAGCGAGCATCTGTGCAAACCTAAGCGTTTCGCAGGCGAGCCGAACGCGGTCCTCGTCTTCATGCATGACCGCTTGAGTCGCAAGGAATGGCAATTGCAACTTTGCGGCGTCCTCCCTGTCTTTCTCGTCAACTACCAATCCGTCGACCAGTCCGTGATAATGCTGCTCAAGGGCATGCAGGCCCGGCTCCACCCCGAACTCGCCCATAAGCTTGGCGGCAGGGCCCTTGAGTGCCTGACGCCCTATGATCGGCGAGATCGCCACGATGGGCGCGCCGAGTGCCCTGAGCCCATCGCGCACACCGGCCATCGACAGGATCGGATCTATGCTGAGATAGGGGTTCGAGGGGCAAATGACGACAGCCGCGACATCCGACCGTCGGAGGACGGCGGCGAAGGCCGGGGAAGGCCCGGCGGTCTCTGCACCATCGAACCATATCGCGCGTGCGACGGGCAGGCAGCGTTCACGGACGAAATACTGCTGGAAAGCCAGGGTCCCCTTGTCGGTGTCGATCACGGTACGAATCGGATCGTCGGACATCGGCACGATGGCGTGCGCGATACCCCGTGCGGCGGCGAGGGTCGCCGAAACCTGCGACAGGGTCTCGCCACAGTCGAGCCTGCGACGCCGCTCGATATGCGTTGCCAGATCCCTGTCGCCCAGGTTGAACCACGTCTCTCCGCCAAGCGCGCCCAGCGCCGCCATGAAATTCCAGCTTTCGTCCTTTACACCCCATCCCCGTTCACGATCGGCAAGCCCGGCAAGCGTATAAATGACCGTATCGATATCGGGCGAGATGTGCAGGCCGAGATGGGTGAAATCGTCGCCGGTGTTGACGATGATGCTCAGTGCATCGGGCGGCAGGAGTTGTGCCAGCCCGAAGGCGAGCTTGGCACCACCGACGCCGCCGCAGAGCGCGACAACATGCCCCCTGCCCGCTGTTTTGCCCCCTGTCATGCCGTCGTCGTCATCGGAAGAGATCCTGGTCGACCGGCCGTAAGATGTCCGAAACGCCAACGCTTTCATCCACAGCATAGCGGGCACCGCGGACGATCGCCACCGGAGTGCCTTCGGCCCCTTCGCCAATCACGAGAGACGCCGCCGCTGCGATCTCGTCGGCCACTGCGGTGATCGTCGCCTTCAGCTCGCGGCCGAACAGATCGGTCTCGCCACGCTGGTCGCGGAGCGGCAGCATCCCGGCGATGCCAATCGCTGTCCCCAACGTGCCCAGCCGCCACGCACGGCCCAGGCTGTCGCTGATGATCACCGCAACACGGACGCCAAATCGCGCCCTGATCGCTGCACGCAGCTTGTGCGCACTCCGATCGGGGTCTTCGGGCCAGAGCAGGACGATATCGTCACGTCCTGCAACATTCGATCCGTCGATCCCGGCATTGGCCAGAACATGACCATGCCGATGGCGGGTGATCACCACGCCCTGAACCGCGCGGAGCACTTCGATCGTCTCGGACAGGATCAGTTCGACGAGGCGGGGATCCTTGGCAGAAATGTGCGCAAGACGAATTGCCTCGGCTCCTGGGGTCACATCCGCCAGGTGTGCCGTTCGCCCCTCGGCTTTTGAGACGATCTTCTGCGCGACGACGATGACGTCGTCCTGCTCCGGTCCGATCCCCTGCCTCGCGATTGCATCTCCGATAAGCTGCGCGAGATCATCGCCTGCCGCGATGATCGGGATGCCCGGCAGCGGGGTCGCGGAAAGTGTCGCATACGACGTCATGAAGCGTCGTTCAGTGTCCGCCCCGGATACGCAGCCCCGGTTCGTGGATCTTGTTCTTGCGACCGATGAAGATGAGGAGCGATGTCATGGCCTCGGCGGCGGCCGAATTGGCAAGGGGGCCTGCGTGGATGCTGTCGAGCCCGATCGCGCCGAGCAGTCCGCGCACGATCTCGACCGACTCGGCATCGTTCCCGGTAACGAGCACATCACAGTCAATCGGATCGGCAGTCGCCAGCCGCTTTGCACCGACATTCTGAAGCGCCGACACGACCTTGACGCCGTCGCCCAGCAGCGCTTCGGCCTCCAGCGCAGCGCAGCCGACCGCAGGCAGTTGCACTTTCGAAACGGCGGGGGGGCGCAACGGCACCGTGGCGTCGACGAGGATGCGACCGTTCAGCGCGCTGCTGAGCAGATGCAATGTTTCTTCATGAGCCGCATAAGGGACCGTCAGGAAACTCACTTCGGCCCATTCCGCGGCTTCGACCAACCCCGATCCACTGATCGTCGCATCGCCGACTTCGCTGGCCATCGCCTCGGCCAATTCGCGCGCCCTGGCCGGATCCCGCGAACCGATGCGCAGCTCGTAACCGGCGCGAGCCAGCCGTCGGGCAAGCCCCGCACCCAGCGCACCTGTTCCGCCCAACACCGCGATCTTCATGGCATCAGGTCGTGCCGGCGCGAAAAAAATGCTGTGGTTCGATTGCGACATAATGTTTCCCTGCAACGTGGTGATCGATCGGTACTGAATGGCTTCGTGCGGTGCATCTCTCCGCGGTCAAGGCGATTTCGGCACGTAGGGCCGATGTGGCGTCTCTCAAGGCAATGCCCTGATCATCTTATATAAATCCGGGTTTTTCCAACAAGCGCGGCAACCGAAACTTGCGAGATGCGGCTGCAATATTGTCACCTAGGTGCAAGACGGCACCTGGCGCTCGGCCTCGGGACCCGATCGTGGAATGATGCACGCTTTCAGATGCCGGAGGTCACCGACATGTCGCCAGAACCCTTCCACTACATCATCGTGGGCGCTGGTTCCGCCGGCTGCGTTCTGGCCAATCGCTTGTCCGCAGATCCCACGTGCCGGGTTCTCCTGATCGAAGCGGGCGGAACGAACACCAACTACCTCGTCCCGATCCCCAAGGGCTTTTCCAAGCTCGTGCTCGATCCGAAGCATTGTGACCACTATGCAGTCAGGCAACCACGCGGCAACGGGGTCGATGTCAAGGAAGGCTGGGTCCGTGGTCGCGGGCTCGGCGGATCGTCCGCCATCAACGGCATGATCTATGTACGCGGGCAGCCGGGGGATTTCGACCGATGGACGGAACTGGCCGGCCCCGAATGGAGCTGGGAGCACATGAAGCGCGCCTATCGCTCGATAGAGGATCACAATCTTGGCGATGACGGGGTTCGCGGCGCGGGCGGTCCACTGAAAATCAGCGCGGGAACGATGCGTTACCCATTGGCCGAAAGGCTGATCGAGGCCGGTCAGCAGATGGGGCTGACGCGGAAGGAAGACCTGAATCGCGAAGATCAGGAAGGCGTGGGCTACTTTACGCACAACATCTCCAGGGGCCGCCGTCAAAGTTCGGCGATGGCGTTCCTTGACCCGATCCGGAACCGCAAGAATCTGATCATCTCAACAGATACCATTGTCGAGCACGTGATCTTTGAAAACCGCCGGGCGGTTGGCGTGCAGGCTCAGGTCAGCGGACGGAAGACGGTCTTTAAATGCCTTGACGAGGTGATTTTGTCGGCAGGTGCGTTGGAAAGCCCGCGACTTTTACAATTGTCGGGCATCGGGCCTGGTGACCTGCTGCAGTCGCTCGGGATCGACGTCCTGCAGGATCGTCCCGATGTGGGCGCGCGGATGCTGGAGCACCTTGGGTTCACGGCATCCTACAGGTTGCAAGGCGACAAGGGCCTCAACCACCGCTTCAACGGTCTGGGGCTGCTCGCCAGCATGGCGCAGTATGTTGCGACGCATACCGGGCCGCTTGCGATCGGGCCGCTTGAGGTCGGAGCCTTTGTGAAGGCGCATCCGAACGCAAAGCATCCCGACGTCCAGCTTTTCATGGGCGGAGTCACCATGGTGCGTCCCGAGGGTAAGAATGCAGCGAACCCGCTGCCCGTTGCCGAGAAAAAGCCGGGCATGTCGATTTATGGTCAGGTCCTCCACCTCACGAGCGAGGGCACGATCCGCATCACATCGCGCGATCCGCGCGCGCCCCTGGACATCAAACCCAACTGGTTGTCGACCGACTATGACAAGGAAATGGCTGTCCACATGATTCGCTACATGCGTCGCTACATGGCGCAGCCTGCGATAGCCCGATTCATCGCCCACCCCACCGGGAAGCACGCGGAAGCCGAAACGGACGAACAGATACTCGACATGGTCTACCGCGAAGCGACGTGCGGAGTCCATGCCGTGAGCACGACCCGCATGGGGAGGGACGACGATGCGGTGCTCGACAGTCGCTGCCGGGTCCGCGGGGTTGATGCGCTTCGTGTCGTCGATTGCGGCGCGATGCCGGGGTTGCCATCGGGAAACACCAATGCCCCGGCCATGGCCTTCGGCTGGCACGCCGCGAACCTCATTCTCGAGGATCGACGCTTGCGGAACGCTGCTTAGCGAGGGCGCTTTTGTCCGCGGATCGGCACGGCATGCGTCGCCGGTCCGCCATCCATTGCGTCGGGTCTCTTCCTGGCCCGCATACATGCCGTCGAATTTGATACCGTCATTCGGAGCCGAAAATGCAGATTGCCCAGATCGGAATGAATACGAGCGACATTGCCGGATCTCTGCGGTTCTATTCGGAAGCATTCGGCTTTCGCAATGCAGGTGCCCAGGCGCTCTGGGGGGCGTCGATCGGCATCCAGGGGCTGGAACCTGATGCCCGCGCCCTGCTGTGGTGGATGATCGGCGGACAGCCCTTCTTCCAGTTGGAGATTTATCAGCATAGCAATCCTGCGCAGCGGCCGCTTCGGGCGGACTGGCGGCCATGCGATCACGGCTGGACCAGATTTGGCGTGAGCGTCGCGGACCTTGCAACCTGTCAATCGGCGCTGAGCGATTTCGGTGTGGACATCCTGGGCAAGGTCACAGACCGCTTCGGCACCCGCCTTGCTTTTCGCGATCCGTTTCTCGGCGTGATCATAGAAGCGCGCGAGGATCCCGATGTGGCGGGCCCTCAGGTGATCTACGTTGCCAGTTCCGTTGCGGACATCGATCGGGCGCGACGCTATTACGGCGATCTGCTGGGTTTGCCGCTGGTTGGGATGGAAGCCTTGCAGACGGAGGCGAGTGACGCGCTCTGGGGTCTGGCGGGCGCGAAGAAAGACGGATTCCTGGTTGACGCGGGCAACATGTATCTGGAGATCGCCGCGTATCACGAGCCGCATGGAAGGCCGCGGCCCGAAGACTATCGTGGTTCCGACCAGGGGATCGTGAATGTCGGCCTCGGCTCGCGCGTGAAGGCGGAGATCGCCGGTGCATTCGACAGGCTCGCAGGCGCCGGATTGCACCCTCTCAAACTCGTCGAAAAGGGCGACTTCATCACGGGATATATCACCGAGCCCGGTCATGAACTGGAGATACTGGCGGTCCCCGAGGCGTTCGATACCGCGTTCGGTTTCAAGCCCGCGAACGATTTTTTCAGATAGCGATCCCAGCCGGGTCCGTCAGACCCCTTGATCCGAAGCTGCCATTTACGGTCGTCGGGCGCGTTGTCCGGGACGGCGATCGCTCACGCCTTCTGGATCACCGTGTTGGAGAAATCCTCCCAAAAGCGGCGCTTCTCGTCCAGCGATGACTTCTTGTGGAGTGCATAATAGGCCGGCAGCAGGATCATCTGGGTGATGCCCATGTCCTCGGCCCGGCGAACGTCGTCGAGGCCCCAGGGGTTTTCCATGACCTGGATAATCTCGAACGGTTCGCTCGACCTGCCGGCTTCCTCTCGGAATTGCTTCAGCTTGGCGAGAGAGGGGGGCATGTCCTCGACCTTGGCCATGCGCGACATCCAGCCATCCCCCAGATAGGCCGCGCGTTTGAGAACACGGTCTGCGGGACCGGAAACATAGATCGGCATGTTGCCGGGCTGGGGCAGAATACGAAGGCGCGGAAAGTCGAAAAACTCGCCATGATGTTCCACGATTTCACCGGACCACATTTTGCGCAACACGGCGATGGCTTCATCCATCCGGCGGCCACGCGTGTGAAAGTCGACGCCGAAGACCTCAAACTCCTCCTTCATCCAGCCCACCGCGCAACACAGGGCCAGCCGGTCACCGGAAAGAACCGACAGCGTTCCGGTAGACTTTGCCACCTCCACCGGGTGGCGCGCGGCAAGAAGATAAATGCTCTGCATGAGCTTCAGCGTCTTGGTAGCCTGCGCCATCATCGCGAGCGCGACCCAGGGTTCCGGAAAGGTCCAGTCGGTCGTGGCGGTGAAGAATGGCTTGCCATCCTCCGTATCGGGATAAATGCTCTCGATCACTTCGGGCAGCACGATGTGGTCGGATACGCTGACGGAATGAAAACCCACTTCCTCGCTGACCACGGCACAGTCGATCAACTGGTCGCTTTCGATGAACGAAAGCATGTTGCAGAATTTCATGCGGGCTCTCCCCTACGGCTCTGTCTTGAGGATTGCATATTCTGACCGGCGCTGCATGATCAAACGCTTGCGCCTGTCAGTCGGCACAGGACAATTCCCGATGCACTTGTGGGTTTGTCAGCGCCAAAAGGCTATGGCGCTTTTGGTCCCTTGCCGGCCTGCCTGTTCCGTTCACAGGATCAGCTTGGCTCCCGATCGTCGTATCCGGGCTCACGTCACCGCGCTCCTGTTCAGTTCGCTTTGGGCAAGGCATAGGCGATCAGATAGTCTCCGGAACCGCTTTGCAACTGTGGATGGCCGCTGGCTGCGATAAGCACGAACTGCCTGCCGCTTCGGTTCGAGTAATAGGTCATCGGGTTGGAATGCCCCCCGGCCGGCAGCCTCGTGCGCCACAAAAGCTTGCCGGTAGCGGAATCGAACGCGCGAAAGGCACGTTCCTGAGTGGCTGCGATGAACAGCAAACCCGTCTGCGTCATCAACGATCCGCCAAGTGCCGGAGTGCCCATGGGTATAGGTAACTGCAGCGCCATGCCGAATGGACCACTATCGCGCGCCGTGCCGAGCTTGGTGCGCCAAGCGATCTTGCGGGTGGTCAGATCGATCACCGCAAGCTCGCCAAATGGCGGCTGCGTGCAAGGCACGTTGATCGGCGACACAAAGCCTCCCGTTTGCGCAGCATAGGGGGTTCCCCCCTGTGGCCATGCTGCGACGCTGAATTCGTTGCGCCCTACCCGAAAGGGCTCAATCCCGGCGGCAGTGGCCGTTTCCCGCGGGATCAGCCGGTTGTACATCGCGAAGTAGTTGACGTTCACCGCCAGCAGCTTGCGCTGCGGATCGACCGCAACGCCAGACCAGTTTGACCCGCCGAAATAGCTTGGAAAGACGATCGTCGGCCTTTCGGTGATGGGAGTGAAATCGCCATCGTAGCGCGCCTCGCGATATTTGATGCGGCACCAAAGCTGATCGAGCGGCGTGATGCCCCACATCCTTGCTTCAGATAGGCGGCCACCGCCCAGCGCCGGCATACCGACCGAATAGGGCTGCGTAGGCGACAGTTTTTCGCCCCGAACCCCGTCTTGCGGCACCGGCCGTTCGACCGTGCTCACGAGCGGGCGGCCTGTCATCCGGTCGAGCACGAATATCTGCCCGCGTTTGGTCGCCTGGATGACAGCAGGTCGCGGACCGTCAGGCGTCGGGAAATCGGCAAGCGTCGGCGGCGACGCCACATCATAATCCCATACGTCGCGATGCGTGGTCTGGAAGGACCAGCGGAGCGCACCGCTGGTCGCATCCAGCGCCACGACGGAGCTTGCAAAGCGGTTCATCAGGTCGGAACGATGCGCCGCCAGATAGTCCGGGGTGGCATTGCCCAGAGGGACGAAGACCATGCCGCTTCTATCATCGCCCGTCATGGGTGCCCAGGCGTTGGGCGTTCCGCGGGTAAATGTCTGGCCGGCGGGCGGCATGCCATGATCGCCGGGCCGTCCCATATCCCAGGCCCAGGCGAACGCACCCGTGCGGGCATCGAACGCCCGGATCACGCCCGAAGGTTCTTCGATCTCCTGGCCGTCCAGAACCGATGCGCCCACGACCAGCCTGTCGCGCACCACCGTCGCGGGAGACGTCAGATAATAATATCCCTTCGGAACGTCTCCCAGACCCTGCTTGAGTTCCACGACGCCTGCACTGCCGAAGCCGGGACAACGCCGACCGGTGGCGAAGTCGAGGGCGATGAGCTGGGCATGATAGGTCGTCTGAATGATGCGTTCGGCACATAGTGCGCCCGTCGATGCGCCGGGATCGCGATAATAGCTGACTCCGCGACAGGCGGCGAGAGCAACCCCCTGCCTATCCATCTGAGCGTCCGCCTGCCAGATTGTCCGGCCTGTTTCGGCATCCAGCGCAATGACGACATTGTGCATGTTGCATGTGAACAGCATGTTCCGGATCTTGATCGGGGTCGCCTCGAGCGCACCCACCATGCCGACAGGCGGCTTGCCGAGATGAACGGACCAAATCTCTTTCAGCCCACTGACATTTTCCGGGGTGATTTGGCTCAGCTCCGAAAAGCGCCGGGCACCCTGATTGCCCCCGATATGCGTCCATTCCCCGCTCTCGCCCTGAACCGGCCCCTGGGTTGTGGCGAAATGATCCTGCGCGGCGGGTCCATGCCATGCGATCCAGCCGGCGACGCCGGCGGCAGTGCCCAGGACCACTGTCGCCCCCAGCGCAGCGAAGACGCTTCGTCTCGATACGCGGGCGCATTCGATGAGCAGAATGGCCCAGCCAATGACCGCCAACAAGGCGAGGCGAGGCAACAGGGCCCACCCATCCAGCCCGCTTTCCCAAACAGCCCAGAGGGTCGTCAGGATCAGGATGAGTCCATAGAGCAGCGCACCGAACCGAGAATTGCGCCACAAAAGAACGGCTGCCGTTACAAGCGCGATCCCGGCGAGCAGATAATATGCCGACCCGCCGATCCGCAGCAGATAAGCGCCTGGCACCGCCATCGCCAGACCAAGGACCAGGACAACGATCGCTGCAAAGCGCCTGCCCCACGACACGCGTTGGACTGAATCCCTCATTGGCGCTGCTCCCCTCGATCTTCGCGGTCAAGCCGGCGTGTTCTTCACGACAAGCCAGTCACGTTTGGAATGAAATGATCCACTCAAAATTTGGACCGAATCTCTGTGCACAGGCAAGGCCAAAGCTGAAGCATCGCCACGTCGACCGCTCACGGAACAGTGACAGTTCAGTCAATTCTCCTGCCCAGTCATCAAATGCGAGGGGCTCGGCGTCAACCGAACCCCCCATATCCTGATGCGATTTGTCAGAATTCTAGAAATTATAGCTGACCTGCAGCCTGATTTCGCGCGCACGGGGCGTGAAGCTGAAATATTCATCAGGTGCCGCAAACGGCTTTCCGCTCGAAATCACTCTATAATATTTGTTGGCGAGATTGCGTCCGATCAACGCGACATCCCATTTCTCATCCACATCATAAACGCGGATTCCAGCGTTAAACAGGGTGTACCCCTTCTGGAACGAGGTGGGCGAGTGATCCTCGGCCGTGAAATAGGATCCGGTATAGGCCACGTCGGCGGTAAGACCGGCCATCAGGTCAGTTCCGACGGGAAAATCATAGGCACCTCCGCCGGTCAGGGTCCACCGGGGTGCCTGGGTCAATGATGCGCCCGTCAAATCCTGCCCGCCGGTGACACAGCCCTCGGCTGCAGTCTGACCGGTGTAGCAACTGGCGCCGGGGTAACTGGCATAGGTGGCCTTGTTGTAGCTTGCCGAACCATTCAGTCGCAGTTCGGGCGTGGCTTGCCACGTGCCGGTCAGCTCAGCACCCTTGATCCGCGCTGCCGCAGCATTTTTGAGGAAATAGCTGAACAGGTTTGCATCGAACTGGCTAAGCTGAAGTCCCTTATAAAGATAGTTGTAAACCGTTCCTTCAAGACGAATGGTACGCCCTGCCAACATGGCCTTCACACCTGCCTCGAACCCGTTCGACCGTTCGCTATCGACGCGTAGATTGTCGGCGTTGAAGAAGGACTGAACCAGGCTGGTGTTTGAAAAGCCGCCGGACTTGTAGCCCGTCTTATACGCCAGATAGACGAGTGAATCAGCGTCAGGCTTATAGGAGGCCGTAAACTCAGGCGACCAATTGCTGTCGCTGAAGTGGAAATCACCAGCCAGTGGCACTCCGACCGGCAGAAGCGAAAATGGTCCCTCCAGAAAGGCGTGGGTATAGATATTCCGAAGGTCCGCATCCTTGGTTTCATGGGTATAGCGCACGCCACCGGCAAGTTCGAATTTGTCGAAGACCTGCCAACGCAACTGCCCGAAGCCGGATATGGTCTTGCCGTCCGTTTTGGTATTGGACTCATATGTGTCGTGACGACCGGTCACAGGGTCCGGCCCGACAAATCCAAGAAAGGGGCTGGTGCGGTTGCTACGCTTCACCGTCTCGTAATATGCACCCATGGTGAAATTCAGCGGACCGTCGAAGTCGCTGAGCAAGCGCAATTCCTGGGAGAAGGTGTCCGCGTTCTCGCCCATCGCCACCTTGACAGAGGATGCACTGCTGAAACTGAAATCCTGCATCTGTGCGGAATCAAGGCCCGAATAGCCCGTTACGCTCGTCAGCGTCAGATCACCCAAGGTGTAATTGACGGTCAGTATGGCCAGCAGCGACTCGATGTCGGTGTAGGGATTGCCTCCCCGGGTGTGAGGGTCCGTGCTTGCCAAAGCGGCAGGATAGCGCGCCTGCTGGAAGCGCCCGTCCATCGTGCAATCGCCGCCTGGATCAGGTATCGGCGTAGTACCCAGTCCGAAATTGACGGGGTTACCAGGATGGAGGCAGGTGACCTGCCCAATGGTGCCATTATCCTCGTGAAGCCCGCCCGCTATCTTGAGGTTCGCACTGAAATTCTCAGTTGGCTCGAAAAGCAGTGTCAGTCGGCCAAGCAGATCCTCTCCGCCATTGCTGTCTCGATAGGGCTGTGTCGGCAGCCCCCCGAGCAGCGGATTGCTCGCGATCGGAACGGCGGTGTTCTTGAGCCACCCCTTCATATGAGCGCCGCGGATCGCCACACGCGCTTTCAGCGTGTCCGTCAATGGACCGGAGATCACGCCCTCGATGACCTTCTCCTCGGCCTCGAATTCGTAGCTCGCGCGGACAAAGGCTTCAAACTGGTCCGTCGGATTGACGCTGCGAAGCGAAATGACGCCCGCCGGATTGTTCTTGCCAAAGAACAGAGCCTGTGGACCTTTCAACACCTCGATCTGGGCAAGATCAAAGAAGCCGATATTGACGCCATTGCCGCGCATGGCCTGCATGCCGTCGATATTGACGCCAACCGATGAATCCAATCCCGCATCCGCATAGGGCGTACCGAGACCGCGAATCTTGAATCCCCCGCCCGATCCGGAATCAGCGCGTGACACCATGACCTGCGGCGCAATCTGCGAAATGCGTGAAAGATCTGCAACGCCGGTTCTGGTGAGTTGAGCTCCGGAAACCGCCGTTACTGCGACAGGAACCGACATCAGACTTTCGTCGCGCTTTCTCGCAGTGACGACGATGTCATCCAGCCCGCCGCCGACGTCCTGCTGCTCAGCAGTGCGGCCTTGCGCCAGCGTCGGCGCGGCGATCCCGAGCATTGAAACCATGCTGCCGATCGCGAGCGATCGGACAATACTTACTCTCCCCATCGTAAACCTCTCCCATGACCATGCGGCCTTATAGTCAACATTGCATATTATACTTGATGACTGCACATAAATATTAAGCAGATCATCATTACCTATGACTATTTCATAAACTGCATATTGGCTACCGAAGATAATTTACTGCAGGCGCAATTTCCTCCCGTAAGCTGAAGTTTAAAGCGCCTGCCAGTCGGAAGACGGCATCGTCGCGCATACGGCCAATTCGGTAAGCTACTGCTGGCGCCGACACTGCCGGAATTCGCGTGGAGTACAGCCAGTGCGAGACTTGAAAAAGGTGCTGAGGTGAGCCGCAGACTTGAACCCTGCGTCGATCGCAAGCTGCTGGATCGCAACCCCATCCATCGACGGATCGGACAACCAGTTCCGTACGACAGAAAGGCGCAGGTCCCATAATGTTTTCGAAAAGGTCGTCCCATGTTTAGCAAACAGATAATTAAGAGATCGCTGAGAAATTCCGACCTCTTTTGCCACGGAGACGGCATCAAGCAAGCTATTGGAATACATCAAATTGACATATGAAACGATCTGATGCCACCGGTCATCATCAGCAGTGACAATGTGAGAATCTCTTAGATGACACCGCTTGTTATGTTTAATTTCTGAATTTATCTGAGAAATTATCGCGTCGAACATGGAAACCGACGATTGATAAGAAAGGCAAAAACCGTTTTCAAACAAATTGAAAAGCAATGACGACATTGCCGATACTTCATATTCGTCCATGTCCAATATGCAAGGCATCCGAGGACACGCTTCCGGCCTTATCATGCGTGCAGGAACGTATGTAAATATAGATTTAAATTCAGCACCCGGAGGGGGGAATATCTCGATCATATAGGGCTCGGTCAAGTCTATCAGGGTCATCTGATTGCTTGACATCGTCATGACATCACCATTCTGCCTGATAGTCAGGTGTCCGCTTATGATGATTGAAATTATGCAGGCCTTGGCTGGTATCTCTCTGATGTCCGAGAGAGCACGCCTCAAGATATACCGGTTTGAGCATGTGTGCGTGTAGACAGGATAGGGGTAACTCAAACCCTTTTTCAGCGTCAGATCGAGGCTATGGCTGTCATCTGTCGCCTCGGGACTACCAAAGCGATACTCGCTGTTGCTGTATTTGACGTATGCGCGATAATTTTCTTCGTCAAGCTCGCCTGAGATGCGCAGGATACGCTCTCTACTGTTAAGACCAGCCGGCCGTAATACGACTGGATTGTCGACTCGCGGCTGCATGCGTCCATGCCGCGCTTTTTCCATGGCCTGCCCCCTCCGGAACCTATTATGGGCGCAAGCTAGATGAAATTGCGAGATTGGAACAGCCGACCAGAATTTATCTGGCGCGCAATCCGACGGCCAAGCATAGCGTCCTCTGCTAAATCCCGCCGGACTCGCGCCATTCGGCAGCGGCTACGCTGATATAGTGCCTGAGGTCGGCAAGCTCCGCCTCGGTCAGCTCGGCGAACTGCGGCATGCCATAGGGCACCAGCGCGCCTTGCCGGACAATCTGCTCGAAAGCATCGGCCGACTGGGGGACCGCCGAACGTGCAAGCTCCGGAGCGGTGCCTCCGGAGTAGCCGGGCGCGCCATGACAGACGAAACATCGGGCAAAGAGCTTTTGCCCCCGTGCCGCGCTGTCGGGATCGACTTCCAAATCCGGGTAAGCCGAATGTCCGACGCTATCCGGCACGGTCGACGGAAGCTGCCCCCGGCCATCAATCACGAACGTCAGCACCCGCCGCGCCTGAGTACGGTAATCGACCTGCATGGCCAGATTTTCCCGCGCGATGCCGGCGCTGGTGCCCACCCCCGACAATATTGTGACATATTGCTTGCCGCCCGCGCGATAGGTGATTGGCGGAGCAAGCACCGGTGCCTTCGCATCGAACGACCAAAGCCTTGCCCCCGTCATGGCGTCATAGGCGGAAAACGCGCCGGCAGAATCGCCTTGAAATACGAGATTTCCACCGGTCGTCAGGATGCCGCCATTCCACCCCGCAGGCGTCGCGACGCGCCACCGCTCCTTCTGGGTGACCGGGTCCCATGCCACAAGGCGGCTGCCCTTCAGACCGTTCGGTGCCGCATTGACCGCCGTCTGCAGCTCGTTGTCGCCGCTGAACTTCCAGTTTTGCCGGTCAATTCCGCGGTCGTCGTAAGACCAGCTCGTTTCGGACGCCGGCAAATAGACGAGTCGGGTCAGCGGATTGAACGCCGAAGGGAGCCATGTGTGCGCACCCCCCGGCCCCGGTGCCAGAATGAAGCGGCTGCCACCTGGATAACGGGCTTGCGGGACTTCCCGGGGGCGACCCGTGACCGGATCAATCCTCTCCGCCCAACTAACATCAACATATTTCTCTGCGGATATCAGCTTCCCGTTCGTGCGGTCGATGACATAGAGAAAGCCGTTCTTTGGCGCTTCGATGACCACCTTGCGCAGCTTACCGTCGATGACGAGGTCGGCCAGGTGCATGTCCATGGAGCCATTATAGTCCCAGGTCTCGCCGGGATTGAACTGGTAGTGCCATTTGTACCGGCCCGTCTTCGCGTCCAGCGCGACGATGGAGCACAAAAAGAGGTTGTCTCCTCCCTGCGGGCTGCGGACGCGCTGGTTCCATGGCGCGCCGTTGCCGGTACCCAGCAGGATGGTGTCGGTCTCCTTGTCATAGGTAAACGTGTTCCAGACCGTTCCGCCGCCGCCATGCTTCCACCATTGGCCGGACCAGGTGCTGGCAGCCATGTCCATCGTCGGATCGGATACATCCCCATCCTTGAAACCAGGTTGTCCCGGCACCAGCCAAAAGCGCCACAGCCGTTGGCCTGTGTCGGCATCATAAGCGGTGACATAGCCCCGCGTGGCAGCCGCATCCGCGCCGCCATGACCGATGATCACCTTGCCGTTGAAGACGCGGGGCGCCCCGGAAATGAAGCGCAGGTCATCCTTGTCCGTCGTTGCCACGCTCCAGCGGGGCGTGCCGCTTTTCGCATCGAGGGCGATCAGCCGCCCGTCCTGCGTGCCGACGATGATTTTGCCGCGCCAATAGGCGAGGCCTCGGCTGCCCCAGCCCATGCGCAGCTTCTTGCCGGACACTTCGGGCGCCTTGGGATCGAATGTCCACAGCAGCTTGCCTGTGGTCGCGTTGAAGGCCCGCACGACGCTGTAGCCTGTCGCAATGTACAGCACGCCATCGATAGCAAGCGGCCCGGTCATTGGGTTGCCTGCGGGCAGATCGTAGGACCAGGCGAGTGCAAGCCGGCCTATGTTGTCAGAACTGATCGCTTCGAGAGGGCTGAAATGCTGTTCGCCATAAGTATTGCCATAGGCCGTCCAGTTACCCACTCTATTGCCGTCGATGAGGCCCGCTTCGGCCCTGTCAGGCAGTGCTTTCGGCGAGCAGGCTGCAAGAACTGACACTACGCCCATCAGTGCAAGCACCATTATTGGCTTATTGCGATGCAGACCCATCAATTCATCCTGTCCCAACCCATTATGGATGTAGGAAATTGATCTGGTTTGCGCGTTGTGTCAGCCATTTTTCGCTCGGCTGCACGTACACATAAGCAATATGCGATCGAAACAAGAGCGCGTGTCGCCGCGTACGCAGGATCATCTGCGTTTTCATCCGGGCAACACACTTCCACGCCTGCCTCGTGTCGTACCAAGATGACTCACGAGACGGTCGGGAACGACGGAAGATCGATCGCTTCGATTGTACGCACCGGTGAGTTCACCGCAACTTTGTCGGTAGTGGTGCTTCCACCTGCTTCCGCTCAGGAAACCGCCGATGCTGTGCCACATGGCGGGGGAATTGTCACATCGCTCGGCGAGCCTTCAACGGCCGCCAAACTGCGATGATGCCATCTGCGGTTCCTACAACTCTACGCTGGCGTCGTGTCTCGTTCCAACAAAGCGGCGAAGTCAACCACCTGACGCGCAAGCGCTTGACCGGACAGCCATGCGCATTCGACACGGGGACCGAGCAACCAGTCTCCGCACACGCCGAGGCACAGATTTTGGTTCCACAGCGAGCCGAGCGCCATTCCCGTAGACAATGCATAGCGCCAGCGATGCGCTGCGCCATAGACCGCCTCCGGCAGCGGCGTGCCGGTGACGTCTTCCAGTCCTTGCTTCAAAGCCTCCCACACGACGTCCGGCGTGTCATTCAGATGCTCGGACGACCATGTGGCGGTCGCCTGGACAACCCAGCATTCGGTTGCCGCGCGACCGGGCTTGGCATTGTTCCTGACTGCCCAGGTGATCGGGCCGGCGTCTCTAATTATGTTGCCCCCGAACGAGACGCACTCGTCAAAGGCGAACATCGCCGTCCAGCAGGGCTGAGAGCGAGCCAGCAATGCTGATCTGGCCATGGAGAAATCGTGCAAAGCCAGTATCGATGCCGCTTGTTCGGCGGGTACGGCGATGATGATCGCATCGAAGTCGCCACGGACGCCGGACTCACCGACGATTTGCCATTTCTGATCCTTCCGGTTCAGCGCCTTCGCCAAAAAGCCGAACCCGACATCATGCTGTGACACCATATCCTTGATGACGGCATTCATGGAGGGGACGCCAACCCATGCGTCGCCGCCCGCTTCAGGCCAGCGCGCGGCCACGCCTCGCTCCGACCAGCCGGCGACCACATGTGCAAAGCCCGGATCGCGCACGGTGAAATATTGCGCGCCATGATCAAAGCTCGCCTGTCCGGAAGGGGTATCGACCCTGCGCGTGGACATCCGTCCGCCCGGGCCGCGCCCTTTGTCGAAGAGCGACACGCGATGACCGGCCGCCACAAGCGCGGTCGCGCAAGAGAGGCCCGCCATTCCGGCCCCGATGATCCCGATATTCATATCGCCAGCGCCCGGGTCAGCATCGGCCCGTCAGTGCGAGCACGTCCTTGCGACCGCTGGCATCGTCGAGGATGTGGCCGATCAGGCACCTGGTCACGACGGCGATACCAGGCGTTTTCAGGCCACGTCCGGTCATGCACGCATGCTCTGCCTCGATCACCACCGCGACACCCTGGGGCCGCAAATTGTCCCAGATGCACTGCGCGACCTGAGCAGTCAGCCGCTCCTGGACTTGAAGCCGTCGCGCATAGCCGTGAAGCACGCGTGCAAGCTTCGATATTCCCACGACCCGGTCCTTGGGCAGATAGGCAATCGATGCCTTACCAATGATGGGGGCCATGTGACATTCGCAGTGCGATTGAAACGGAATGTCCTTCAACACAACGACGTCCTGATAGCCGCCAACCTCTTCAAAGGTCCGCAACAGATGGAGACCGGGATCTTCGGCATAGCCGCTGCAATATTCACGCCATGCACGTGCTACGCGCGCCGGCGTGTCAAGCAGGCCCTCCCGATCGGGATCCTCACCAACCCATCGCAGCAGGATGCGCAGTGCATCCTGCATGTCATCGGGAACGATCAGCTTCCCGTCATCGCCCAAGGCGTCAAAATCATGCGACAAGCAATTCATGCTAGCTGCTCCGTGACGGCCATTATCCTTGGGCGGCAAGCGTGCCGAGCAGCACGACCGCCGCGATGGCGAGCGCCTGGAACAGCACGCGCTGAGCCATCATCCTGTTCTGCTGTGCGCCGCGTTGCAGGTCGCGCTCAGGAGTGTTCCCCTTCAGCGCTTCGCCATCCTGGTAGAAGGCGAGAAGACCGCGCACGAGCGCGACGGCGGCGGCGAGTGCAAAGCCAAGCAAAAGCACCATGAGAAACATAGTCATGGCAATGATCTGTGGCGGATCAGCCCTGCCCACAACCTACCCTAAGGTGCATTGGTCTATCGTTGGAAATTAGGCTATCCGGATTGCATGGATCCCGCATCAATGATCGAAGCAAGCCCTATCGCGGCGGTCATCAGCAATCCGCGCCTGCCCGACAACCCGATTGTCGCGTGCAATGCGGCCTTCGTGGAACTCACAGGTTACGGCCGGGAAGAAATCATCGGACGCAACTGCCGCTTCCTCGCGGGTAAGGACACGGAACCGGCGTTAACGGACAGCTTGCGCGCAGGTATCAGGGCCGGCGAGCCGGTGATGGCCGAGATCTTGAACTACAAAAAGGACGGCACGCCGTTTCGCAACGCACTCATGATCGCGCCCATTTTCGACTCTTCGGGCGCGCTGGAGTATTTCCTCGGGTCGCAAGTGGAAATAGCTTCGGATGTCGCCGGTGCCAATCAGGATCGGCGGGACGCAGCGCTCGTTCAGGTCAATCAGCTTTCGCGTCGCCAGAAGGAGGTTCTGCTTCACATGGCTGCGGGCAAGCTGAACAAGCAAATCGCCTATGAGCTGCATCTGAATGAGCGGACCGTGAAATTGCATCGGTCAGCGGTGCTGCGCGCATTGGGCCGGACGAACGCCGATGCAATCCGGATCGCCATCGAGGCCGGTTTTTAAAAATGGCCCAAACATCCGCTTCTGGTGATGCGTTCGCGACCGCGCGACGTCTTACGCTGGTCGCCGTTGCGCCTCAGATGCTGTTTCTGATCGCAACGGCGACGGACGGCTCCATGTCGTGGATCGCGCCTGTAGCGGCCTTCGCCTACGCCGCATTCATTTTCAGCTTTGTCGGCGGCTATTGGTGGGGTTTGGCGCTTTCCCGTGCACCGCAAAGACCGGCAATCCTGGTGATCGCGGTGCTGCCCATGCTTCTCTGCTTTGCCTTGTTTTTGCCGTGGATCTGGGGCTGGACCTGGCCCGGACCGCAATTGGTCGGGTTGGGAATCGCGATCATGGCGGGATTCTGGGTCGATTGGCGAGTGCTGACCAGCGCACTGGCTGATCCTCGCTGGCTTCGGGTCCGGCTGATCGCCTCGTTCGGTTTGGGGGTCACCACATTATTGATCGGGCTGATGACGGTCGCGAACCCATGAGCGCGGCCAAGCGTGCGGTCGTGTTTGGCGCGTCCGGCGGGATTGGTGCAGCAATCGCCGCGCAATTACGACAGACGCGCGATTTCGAGGTATCGGCAGGATCGCGGTCCGGCGACGCTGATTTCCAGTTCGACCTGCAGGATGAATCCAGCATCGCGAACGCAGCGGGCCTGGTCGGTCAGCATGGACCCGTCGATCTGGTCTTCATTGCCACCGGCATGCTCCACCGTGATGAGGCCATCATGCCCGAGAAAAGCTGGCGCGCGCTGGATGCTGGAACGATGGCGGACATTTTCGCGATCAATAGCATTGGCCCCGCGCTGATCGCCAAGCACATGTTGCCCCTGCTGCATAGAGACCGCCGCGTGGTTTTTGCTGCACTGTCTGCGCGGGTGGGGTCGATCACCGACAACGGCCTCGGCGGCTGGCACAGTTACCGTGCCTCCAAGGCGGCGCTCAACATGCTGATGCGAAACTTCGCGCTCGAACTGGCGAAACGCAACCCGCTGTCAGTCGTCGCATCATTGCACCCGGGAACCGTCGCCACACCGCTTTCACGGCCGTTTCAGCGCAACCTTGCCCCTGCAAAGCTGTTCACGCCGCAGCAGAGCGCGGCGGCACTTCTCAATGTGCTCGAAGGCCTCACTCCGCACGATAGCGGCGGGCTTTTCGCCTGGGATGGGACGCGGATACCCTATTGATGGCCAACGCAAAGTCCGAATTGTCGGTCGGACGTTCGCGCGCCACATCGGCCTCGACGCCGAGCAGGTCCCGACACGCATCTGCTTGCGGCACTCTGAGCGAGGACATAGCTGTGCGTCAGATCAGCACGGCGGGAAGCGCCTGCCAGACCACGGCCACCGCCGACAGCGCGATCCCCAGCAGCGCGATCTGCCGGATCCAGCCCCCTACTTCTTCGCGCCCGCTGGTCCGGCGCGCGCGCCGCCACAGCAGCGCCGCCGCAGCGAGGCAAGCCGCCGAGACGAGGATCGTCAGCACGCGCGCCGATGTCGTCGTCAGGAAGATGCTGCCGATGCCGTAAAGCGCGAAGAAATGGACCGTCCAGATGATCAGCCCGCCCAGCATGAAGGTCCAGCCGCGCACCCGTCAGTTCCAGGGAAAGAGGCGGGCCAGAACGGCGGTCACCGCGCCCTGCCCTGCGGCATAGACGGTGAACAGCACGCACAGGTCGAGGCTGTTGTTGCGCGGCCGGACGATGAGCCCGCGTGCATTGCGCGCCGAAATATAGGCAGCCATCAGCACGGCGATTCCGGTCAGCACCGCCTCCAGCGACAGCAGCGCATAGACGGTGGCCCCCTGTCCGCTGGCATCGGGCCGCAGACCCGACTCCATCCAGCTCCACATATCGACGCCGATTCCGGCGACGAGCGCCGTGACCGCGCAGACGAACAGCACGCCGGGGGTCCACAGCTCGGTCCCCGCGCGCGCCAGCATGTACCGCGCGAACAGCGCCAGACCCGCCGCCGCGGCATAGGCGGGCAGGATCACGGCCAGCCAGCCCAGCCCGGCCGGCGCGACCCAGAAGGCGGGCTGGACCCCGAACAGATAGACGAAGCTGAACATCGCCATGATGAAGATCATCGCGATCACCACCAGCAGCACCATCATCGCCCACCAGCCATGGCTGCCCGGCCCGGTATAATAGGTCGGCAGGTGGATGCCCGCGCCGACGTCGATCGTTTCCTCGTGGACCAGCCGGTCGGTGTCCCACAGCCAGCGCAGCACGCACAGCACCGCCAGCACGCCGCAAGTGAAGGAGACGGCATAGGCCTGCACCGTCATCAGGATGAAGAATCCCGCCGTGAACACCGCCGCGAGGAACGGCCAGACCGACGGGCCGGGCATGATCTGTATATATTGCGGCTCGGCGCGGATCGGGCTGGTCACGATCGTTTCGCGACGCCCCGTGGGCGCGCCGGGGAGGAAATAGCGCCCCTCCTCCACATCTTTCGCGAGGTTCGGCTGGTCCCACAGCGGCTCGCGGCTCGTCACCACGGGGATACTGCGCGTCGAATAGAGGCCGGTCGGCAGCCATTCGAGCGTGCCGCCGCCATAGACGTTCCCGGCATTGCCCTCCGACGCGAAGCGGAACTTGCGGGCGAGGTCGATCACGAACAGCAGCACCCCTGCCGCCAGCATGAACGCGCCGACGGTGGAGATGAGGTTGAGCGTGTCCCACTCGCGCCCCGGCAGATAGGTGTATACCCGACGCGGCATGCCCATCAGGCCGGTCAGGTGCATCGGCAGGAACGTCACCTGCATGCCGGTGAACATCAGCCAGAACACCCATTTGCCGAGCTTTTCCGACAGCGCCCGGCTGCTCTGCATCGGGGTCCAGTAATAGAGCGCGGCAAACATCGGAAACACCATGCCGCCGATCAGCACATAATGAAGATGCGCGACGATGAAGTAGCTGTCATGCGCCTGCCAGTCGAACGGCACCATCGCGACCATGACGCCGGTCAGCCCGCCGAGGACGAACGTGAACAGCCCGCCGATGACGAACAGGGTCGGCGTGTTGTAGCGCGGCCGCCCCACCGCCATCGTCGCGATCCACGAAAACACCTGAATCCCCGCGGGCACGCTGACCGCCATGCTCGCCGCCGAGAAGAATCCGATCGACAGGCGCGGCATACCGGTGGTGAACATATGATGCGACCACACGCCGAAGCTGATGAACCCGGTGGCGAGAAACGCCAGCACCACGAGGTTATGGCCGACGAGCTTCGTGCGCGCGAGCGCGGCGATCATCATCGAGACGAGGCCGGAGGCGGGCAGGAAGATGATGTACACTTCGGGATGGCCGAAGAACCAGAACAGATGCTGCCACAACAGCGCGTCGCCGCCGCGCGTCGGGTCGAAGAAGGGCCAGTTGAACGCCCGTTCCAGCTCGAGGAGCAAAGTGCCGAGGATGACGCTGGGGAAACCGACGACGATCATCCCGCCGAACACCAGCATGGCCCAGGCATAGATCGGCATCTTGTCGAGGCTCATCCCCGGCGCGCGGGTGCGCAGCACGCCGACGATGATCTCGATCGCGCCGGCGATCGCGCTGATCTCGATGAAGCCGATGCCAAGCAGCCAGAAATCGGCGTTGATCCCCGGCGAATAGGCGGTGCTGGTCAGCGGCGGATACATGAACCAGCCGCCGTCGGGAGCGAGGCCGAAGAAGAGCGAGGCGAAAAAGCATAGCCCGCCGACGAAATAGGCCCAGAAGGCATAAGCGGATAGGCGCGGAAACGGCAGGTCGCGCGCCGCGAGCATCTGCGGCAGCAGCAGCACGCCCAGCGCTTCCATGGCGGGCACCGCGAACAGGAACATCATCACCGTGCCGTGCATGGTGAAGAACTGGTTGTAGGTCTCCTGCGGCAGCACGCCCTGCAACGGCAGCGCAAGCTGAACGCGCATCACCAGCGCCAATATGCCCGCCAGCACGAAGAACAGGAACGCCGTGCCGACGTAGAAGGTGCCGACATAATTGTTGTTCACCGCAGTCAACAGCGCCCAGCCCCTGGGCGCGCACCAGATGCGCTCCAGCTCCTTCAATTCCTCGGGCGGACGATCCTCCCTGGTGGGGAACCGCTGGTACAGCACCGGGTCGAAGCCCGTTTCCGACGTCATTTCTGCGCGCCCAGATAGTCGGCCAGAGCCGCCAGCTCGTCAGCCGACAGCATCGGATAAGGCGGCATGCGGTTGCCCGGCTTGATCGCCTGGCTGTCGCCGATCCAGCCGATCATCGTGCCCCGGTTGTTGGGCAATATCCCCGCCCCCAGCGTGCGGCGCGATCCGACATGGCTGAGGTCCGGGCCAGCGAGCCCATTGGCGTCGGTTCCCGCGATGCGGTGGCAGGCGGCGCAGCCCGCCGAGCGGAACAGCGCCGCGCCGCGCCCGCCGCTCACTGGCACCGCACTCCGCCGCGCCGCCATCAGTCGCGCAAAGGCGGCCGGTTCGTGCGCGATCACGACAAAGCCCATCAGCGCGTGCGGACCGCCGCAATATTCGGCGCACTGCCCGCCGTAGACGCCGGGCCGATCGGCCTGGATCGGCAGCACGTTGGTGCGACCGGGGATCATGTCGAGCTTGCCCGAAAGCTGCGGCACCCAGAAGCTGTGGATGACATCGTTCGATTCCAGCTCGACGACGACCGGCTGCCCGACGGGAATGTGCAGTTCGTTGGCGTCGATCAGAAACGCCTGACCCTGCCCGTCGAGATAGGCGACTCGCCACCACCACATCTCGCCCGTCACGCGCACGCGCATCGCGTCGCCGAGGACGGGAGCGCTCAGATGCCGGGTGAGCGTGAGGCCATAGACGAGCAGCGCGCTCAGAACGATCACGGGAAAGGCGATGCCGGCGATCCAGATGGTGCGCGTGCCGCCGATGCGCCGCTTGAGCCGCTCGCCACCGAACAGCGCGATCCAGAGGGCGACGAGGACGACCGCGAACACCGCCGCCGCCATCGCGAGCAGGATCCATGTCAGCGTCGTGACAGAGCCGGCATAGGGTCCGGCGGGATCGAAGATCGATGCCGGCCAGCCGGCGGTCGCCTCAGCGCGCGGTGCGGGCATAGAGATAGGCGGCGACATCGCGCCCCTCCTGTTCGCTGATCGGCATGGCGGGCATGGTCGTGCCCGGCAGGACGGCCGGGGCATTGCGGACGAAGGCGGAGAGGATGTCCGGACGGTTGGGCAATCGCCCCGCGATCAGCCCCTGATCGGCGAGGCCCGCCAGCGAAGGCCCGGTGGCACCCTTGGGCCAGCGGATGCCGGGAATACTGTGGCATGCGCCGCAGCCGACCCGTTCGATCGCGTCGCGACCGCGCTCGGCGCTCGCCTGCGGCATATGATGCTCCTCGTCGGGCGGCGGCTTGCACGACGCGGCCAGCAACAGGGGCAACAGGGCACGGGCCGTCGACAAGCGTTCCCCCTTTTTGCCGGTTTCAGCGGCGTCGCAATCATGCGTTACACCTGCGGAACCACGGCACCCGCGCGGAGGTTCCCCCGCCATGCGGGATTTGCGCCTTCACCTCGGACTTGCCGCCTGCCTGCTGGCGCTCGGCGGTTGCAGCGATGTCGATCCCGCCGGAGCCAGACAGTTCACCGCGACCGGACAGATGATCGCGCTGAGCGGCGGTGATGCGGGCGCGAACAACGCCTGCATCACCTGCCACGGCCTTTCGGGCGAAGGCAATGGGGCGGGCGCGCCGCGGCTGGCGGGAATCGACCAGGGCTATCTGGCGGCCCAGATGCGCGCTTATGCCGACGGCCGGCGCGAGCATCCCGAGATGCGCTTCATCGCCAGCCAACTGACCCTCGCCCAGCATCAGGCCGTGTCCGCTTATTATGCCGCCCTGCCCTACCGGGTGGAGCCGAGCGGATCGCCCTATCCCGCAAGTGCCGCCGCGCTCTATCATCGCGGCGACGCGGCGCGCGGGCTGGCGTCCTGCGCGTCCTGCCATGGCGACCAAGGCGAAGGCGTCGGCCCGGGCAACCCGCCGCTCGCGGGGCAGCCCGCCGCCTATGTCGCCGAGCAGATCGCGCAATGGCGCGGCAGTGCGCGCCGCACCGATGCCGGCAATGTCATGCTGGCGATCAGCCGGCGGCTGTCTCCGGCGGAAGCGACGGCTCTCGGGGCTTATGCTGCGACCCTGCCCGGGGGTCCTCCGCGTCCGGGATCTCGGGCAGCATCCCTCGCAGGACATCGTGCCGATCCCAGAAATGATGCTTCAGCGCCGCTGCGACATGGAGCGGAATGACGATCAGCAGGACCGTCACGAGCAGCAGATGCACATCCTCCGCGACATCCATGATCCGCCATTGCAGCGTCAGCGGCAGATCGGCGAGCGGAAGCTGTGGCCAGGGAAGAAAACCGCCCAGATAAAGCGGACCCGGTGCGGCGGTCGCCGACCACATCACCCACCCGCTGAGCGGCAGGCCGAAAAAGGCGATGTAGAAGACATAATGGATCGCATAGGCGGCCTGCGTCTGCCAGCCCTGCCGATCGGCGTCGTTGACCGGACCCGGGATCATCAGACGCCAGCCGAGCCGCCCGATCGCGAGCAGCAGCACCGGCAGGCCAGCGGCGCTATGCACCTGATAGGCAAGGATCTTGTCGCCGCCGACCGCCAGCCAACTCGTATAATAGCCCCAACCGAGCTGAAAAAGGACGAGGAACGCCATCACCCAGTGGAAGGCGATGCCGACCGGCGAGTAGCGGCTCTGTTCGGTGTGCTTGCGTGCCCAGGCGCGGAGCGCGCGGATCATGCCGCCGCCGCGCCCCGCTCCCGCGCGAACCAGCGCGACAGGAGCGACAGGGCCGCCGCGAGATAGAAGCCCGCGCCGGGCGCCCACATGATCAGGCCGGCAAGCTGCTGGTCCGCGAGCGGTGCCAGACCCCAGGGGAGCGTTGTCGCGAAATGGGGAGCATAGAGCGGCGCCCCGGCGAAAGTGATGAGCGCGCCGAGCAGGCCCATCAGGACCATCGTGCCGAGCAGCGCGGCAATCCCGCCAGCGACGCTCGCCTGGCGCACCGCGCTCCAGAAGGCAAAGGCGCTGCCGAGCAGGGTCGCCTGCATCAGCCAGTAGGCCGCATCGCTCGCCAGTGCCCAGCCATAAAGCGGCGGCGCGTGCCAGCCCCAGAAGGCGACGGCGTGGATGCCGGTCCAAGCCGCCAGCCCGCCGCCGATCCTGACCGGCAAGGCCAGCGACAGCAAGGGGGCGGCCACCGCCGCGAGAAGCAGGTGATGGACGACTCGCACCGAGAACAGCGCCGAGGTCAGCGCGCACAGCGGAGAGACGAACAGGACCACCAGCACCGCCATCGCGGCGAGACCGGCGCGTCGCTGCGCGACATCGTTCCGGCTCCATCGCCAGAGCGCCCAAGCCGCTGCCGCCAGACCGAGCAGGAGCAACGGGTCCAGGTTCCACCGGTCGAGAAGCGCGCCGGGCAGCGGTGCCGTTCCGCAATAGGGCGTCCAGATCGCCGCGTTCACGCTCTCGTCCCCTTCGTCGCCGATCGTGGAGGAACCGCCGACGGGTGGGCGGGTTCCCATTGACCGGTGGCACAGACGGCTCCATATCGCGTTTGCCGCCGACACGCGCGCGGCCGGGGATGTTAACGTGCGCCGGAGCCTGTACCCGATAGCCGCTGTTCGCGCGCTTCTGCTGATTGCAGCGATCCTGATCGGGTCGCTGACGATGGCGGCGCGCGTCGATGCATCGGGGGTCCGGACATCCACGGCGGCATCCGCCATGAACGGCGGACATTGTGCCATGCAGGCGGGCGATGACGGCGACCGGCACCCGTCGCCCGATCATCGCGAGATGCCGGCGCAGCATTGCGCGCTCGCCTGCGCATTGGTCCTTCCGCTCGCGCCGCAGCCATTCCTCCGGGCCGGTGAGTTCGTCGCCCCGCCCGGCGCGGTCGAGCCAGCACCGCTCGATGGCGTCCTCGTGCGGCTCCAGCTTCCCCCTCCCCGCGCCTGAGCGGCCGTCCATCGACCAGCGCGCGACGATTCCGCGCGACAACAGTCAGGGATGCGCCACGGGCGCATGGGAGTTTTCAAGATGTTCGATTCAGTGATCGGCAGGCGCGGCCTGCTGCGCGGTGCCCTCGCGGGCGGCGGCGCGCTTATGTGCCAAGGGATGATGCCCGCATGGGCGATGAGCGGGACTCACGGTCTCGCGGCAAAAGACAGGACAGTGCTGTCGGGCCAGGACCTCGCTTTCACCATCGCCAACAGCCGCTTCCGCATCGACGGCCGCGAAGGCCATGCGGTGACGGTCAACGGCACGCTGCCCGCGCCCTTGCTGCGTCTCAGGGAAGGCCAGCGTTTCCGCATGGCGGTGACCAACCATCTCGACGAGGATACGTCGATCCACTGGCACGGATTGCTCGTTCCCTTCACGATGGACGGGGTACCGGGGGTCAGCTTTCCGGGGATCAGGCCGGGCGAGACCTTCGTCTACGACTTCCCGATCCGGCAAAGCGGCACCTATTGGTATCACAGCCATTCGGGGCTTCAGGAGCAGCAGGGCCATTACGGGCCGATCGTCATCGACCCCGCCGGACCGGACCCGGTCGCCTATGACCGCGAGCATGTCATCGTGCTGTCGGACTGGAGCTTCCTCCATCCGCACCGGATCATCGCGCGGCTGAAGCAGCAGGGCGGCTTCTTCAACCGCAACAAGCCTTCGCTCACCGGCCGCGATGGAATGTCGAGGGACGACGCATCAGCCTTCGCGCAAATGCGGATGGACCCGAGCGACATCGCAGATGTCGGTGGCAGCACATACAGCTTCCTGATGAACGGCCATTCGGCGGCGGAGAACTGGACGGGCCTGTTCGCGCCCGGCGAGCGGGTGCGGCTGCGGATCATCAATGCGGCGGCGATGTCGATCTACAATTTTCGCATTCCCGGTCTTCCGCTCGAAATGGTTTCGGTCGACGGGCAGGACGTGCAGCCGGTCGAAACCGACGAGTTCCAGATCGCCCCGGCAGAAACCTATGACCTGATCGTCCGCCCCACGTCCGACCGCGCCTACAGCATCGTCGCAGAGAGCATCGACCGCTCCGGCATGGCGCGTGGCACGCTGGCACCGCGCCTGGGGATGAGCGCCGAGGTGCCGCCGCTTCGCAAGCGGCCGGTGCTCACCATGGCCGACATGGGCATGGGCTCGGGCGGGCATGCTGGTCACGGGGGGCATGGCGGGCATGGCGGCGGCGGCGGCGGCGGCGGCGGCGGCGGCATGGATCACTCGATGCGCGACGCGGGCAAGGTCGGGTTTCCGCTGTCGCCCGGCGTCGACATGATCGCGCCCGCGCCGGTCGATCGCACCGACTATCCGGGCCTGGGGCTGGAGGATGTCGGCCACCGCGTCCTCACCTATCGCGACCTCGCCGCGCTGGCGCCGTCGCCCGACACGCGCCCCCCGGCGCGCACCGTGGAGGTCCATCTGACCGGCAATATGGAGCGGTTCATGTGGTCGTTCGACGGCAAGAAGCTGAGCGAGAATCCCGACCCGATCCGCTTCGCGCGCGACGAGCGGGTCCGGGTGAAGCTCATCAACGACACGATGATGACTCATCCCATCCACCTGCACGGCCATTTCTTCGAGATCGTCAACGGCAAGGGGCGGCATCAGCCGCGCAAACACACCCTCACCGTCCATCCCGGCGGCACCGCCAGCTTCGACCTGACCGCCGACGAGCCGGGCGACTGGGCGTTCCACTGCCACCTGCTGTTCCACATGCACGCCGGGATGATGCGCGTCGTCACCGTCCGCCCGCTGGAGGGAGAGGCATGATGCGAGCAGCACCCTCGATCATCGCCGCCGCCCTTCTGATCGCGGGCACGGCACAGGCGCAGCATCAGGGACATGACGGTCATGAGAGCCATTCCGGCCATGCCGGACATGGCGAGCCACAAGCCGCCGATCCCCCCGTGGCACCGGTCGCGCCCGCTGCCGGCGACAGCCTGCCGCATGCCGCCGACGCGGCGTACGGCGCGGCGGCGATGGCGCGCGCGCGGGCGCAGATGCTGCGCGAGCATGGCGACATGACCGCCGCCAGGCTGATGGCCGACCGGCTGGAGCTTCGCAGCCTCGACGGCGAGGACGGCATCGCCTGGGACGCCGATCTGTGGGTCGGCAAGGACATCGACAAGCTGTGGATCAAGACCGAAGGCGAGGCGGCATTCGGCGAGGCACCCGAACATGCCGAGGTCCAGGCGCTGTGGAGTCATGCCGTCGGACCGTGGTTCGACCTTCAGGCGGGCGTCCGTCAGGACCTGGGACGTGGGCCGGATCGCAGCCACGCCGTCCTCGGCCTGCGCGGACTGCTCCCCTACTGGATCGAGTTCGACGGAGCCCTCTTCCTCTCGCGCAAGGGCGATCTCACCGCCCGGGTGGAGGTGGAGCATGACATCCGCATCACCCCCCGCCTGATCGCCCAGGCGCGCGCGGAGGCCGATCTTTCGGCTCAGGACGTGCCGCCGATCGCGCTCGGCAGCGGCCTCACCGACAGCGCAGTCGGCTTGCGCCTGCGCTACGAAGTCACGCCGCGCTTCGCACCCTATCTAGGCGTGGAGTGGGAACAGGCGCATGGCGGGACCGCACGGATGCTGCGCGCGCGCGGCGACGATCCGGGCGGCATCGCGATGGTCGCCGGCATGCGCTTCTGGTTCTGATCCGGACTTTTGCCGGGAACGTTCTGCGGTGGCGGCCCGTTGCGGACCTGTCTGCGACGGGCCTCAAGCCCATCGGCACCCGGGAGAAGCGGCATGAGCAACGCGGACGACGACGTCGCGCACTATGATGGACCGGCCGGCGGATGGGGCTCGGTCAAGGGCATGTCCCGCATCTTTGCCAAGGAGCTCGACTCGCCGGCGGTGCTCGACACGCTGCGGCGGCAGAACAAGCCCGGCGGGTTCATGTGTGTCTCCTGCGCATGGGGCAAGCCTGCCGACCCGCACCCGTTCGAGTTCTGCGAGAACGGGGCCAAGGCGACCTTGTGGGAGGCCACGACGCGGCGCTGCACACCCGAGTTTTTCGCCAAACATAGCGTCAGCGAGCTTCGCGGCTGGCGCGATCATGATCTGGAGCAGGAAGGGCGGCTGACCCATCCCATGCGCTACGACCGTGCAAGCGACCGCTATGTGCCGGTGAGCTGGGACGACGCGTTTCGCGCGATCGGCGCGGAGCTTCGCGCGCTCGATCCGAAATCGACGGTCTTCTACGCGTCCGGGCGCGCCAGCCTGGAAACGTCCTATCTCTACGCCCTGTTCGCGCGGCTTTATGGGCACAACAACCTGCCCGACAGCTCCAACATGTGCCACGAGACGACCTCGGTCGGCCTCAAGAAGGTCATCGGCTCGCCTGTGGGCACCTGCGTCCTGTCGGACTTCGAAAGCTGCGACGCGATCTTCTTCTTCGGGCAGAACACCGGGTCGAACAGCCCGCGCTTCCTTCACCCGCTGCAGGAAGCGGTGAAGCGCGGCTGCAGGATCGTCACCTTCAACCCCGTCCGCGAGAAGGGGCTGATCGCCTTTACCAATCCGCAAAGCCCCACCCAGATGCTGACCGGCAAGGAAACGCGGATCTCCGACCTGTATTTTCAGGTCAGGCCGGGCGGCGACATCGCCGCGATCATGGGTCTGTGCAAGCATGTCCTCGCGCGCGAAACCCGGCAATGGGCCGAGGAGAAACACCATCTTCTCGACGTCGATTTCATTCACCAGCACACGAGCGGGTTCGAGGAGTTCAAGGCCTGCGCCGATGCCACGAGCTGGGAGTCCATCGAGCGCGAGTCGGGCCTCTCGCGCGCCGATCTGGAGGCGGCGGCCGATATCTATTGCGAGGCCCGCGCCGTCATCGGCGTCTACGGCATGGGTGTGACGCAGCATGTCCACGGATCGCAGACCATCGGCATGCTGGTGAACCTGCTGCTGCTGCGCGGCAACATCGGCCGCGAAGGCGCGGGCATGTCGCCGGTGCGCGGCCATTCGAACGTGCAGGGCCAGCGAACCGTGGGAATCTCGGAAAAGCCCGAACTCGTGCCGATGGACCATCTCAGGGCGCAATATCATTTCGACCCGCCGACCGAGACGGGCATGAACACCGTCGAGGCGTGCGAGGGCATTCTTTCGGGCAAGGTGAAGGCCTTCATCGGCCTGGGCGGCAATTTCGTGCGCGCGATCCCGGACCGCGCGAGGATGGAGGAGGCCTGGACGCGCATGCGCCTGACTGTCCAGATCGCGACCAAGCTGAACCGCAGCCACCTCGTCAACGGCGAGGGCGCCTGGCTCCTCCCCTGCCTGGGCCGGTCGGAGGAGGACATGCAGGCGGGCGGTCCGCAGACGGTGACGATCGAGGACAGCTTCTCCTGCATCCACGGGTCGGTCGGCAAACGAAAGCCGCCGAGCGAGCATCTGCTGTCAGAACTCGCGATTGTTGCGGGCATCGCCAAGGAGACGCTTGCCCCGAGCCCCCATGTGCCCTGGGACGAATGGGTCGGCGATTATGGCAAGGTGCGCGACCGGATCGAGGCGACCTATCCCGACCAGTTCGCCGACTTCAACGCGCGCATGTTCACCCCCGGGGGCTTCCACCGCGGCAACAAGGCGCGCGAGCGGATCTGGGCGACCGAAAGCGGCAAGGCCGAATTCACCGTACCGACGGACCTCAGCGCCGCCGGCTTCGATGACGCGGCAGGACGCTATCGGCTGATCACCATGCGCTCGAACGACCAGTTCAACACCACCATCTACGGCTATTCGGACCGGATGCGCGGCATCGAGGGCACGCGCGACGTGCTGCTGATGAACCCCGACGACATCCGCCGCGCCGGGCTTCGCGAAGGACAGGTGGTGGCGCTGGTCGGCGATACCGGGGATGGCGAACATCGCGAGGTGGCGGGACTCACGGTCACCCCGTTCTCACTGCCCGACGGATGCGTCGGTGCCTACTATCCCGAGGCGAATCCGCTGATCGCGCTGTCGCACCATGACTGCCTGTCGAAGACTCCCGCCGCCAAGTCGGTGCCGGTGCGCATCCGGACGTAGCGGAAAAAACGCGTCACCCCAGCGAAGGCTGGGGGTCTGGCGAGACCGCACCGCTCCCGACCCGCTACCGTGCTCCCGCGCAGGCGGGAACCCAGAGCTTCAAGCGTCCTCCCTGGAGACTCTGCGCGGGGACACATGAGGGTGCCCTCATGCCCCCAGCATTGGCTCTACTCATGCCCCCGCAGCGGTTCGCCCTTGAGCAGGCCGGCGATATGGCAGGCATTGTCGGCGAGCATCTTCGCGGTCTTGGTGACCATCTCCGGCACCGCGTCCAGATCCTTGAAATCGGTGCCGTGCATCGCCTCGCCCACCCAGTAGCAGGAGCCGACCGGCGGGATCGTGAAACCGACGTCGTTGAGCGCCTGGAACATCGCCGCCGCCGTCGCGTGCGCCCCGTCCTCATTGCCGACGACAGCCACCACCGCGAGCCGCGAGTAGCTCGGCATCCGCCCCTGTTCGTCGGTTTCGCCGAGGAACGCGTCGAGCCGTTCCACCACGCGCTTTGCGACGCTGCTCGGCTGGCCCATCCAGATCGGCGTCGCGAGCAGCAGGATGTCGGAGTCGAGCACGGCCTTGCGGATGCCCGGCCATTCATCGCCCTCCCCCTCGTCGGAGGCGACGCCCGGTGCGACGTCATGCGCGGCGACGCGGATCGCGGGCTGCATCCGCGCGCCATTCGCCTCGAACGCCTCTCCGATCACGCCGATCATCCGGTCGGTGGAACTGGCCTCGCCCTCGTGGCGCTTGAGAGTGCAGTTGAGCGGCTGAACGGTGATCATGGCTGTCTCCTGTCGGGATCGCACATCAGACGCCTCAACCGCCTGTCCGTTCCGGCTGCGGCGGGAAGCTTGCCTAAAGCGCGGCCGGGCGGCATAGGGGCGACCTTATCGACTTTCTGGAAGGACAGGCACATGGCGGCGAACTGGTCGCCCGCCAGTTGGCGGAATCATGAAGGCCGGCAGATGCCGGACTATCCGAATGCGGAAACGCTCGGCGCTGCCGAAGCGAAGCTCGCCGCGCTGCCTCCGCTCGTCTTTGCCGGCGAGGCGCGCAACCTGAAGGCCGAGCTGGCGCGGGTTTCCGCCGGTGAGGGTTTCCTGCTCCAGGGCGGCGACTGCGCCGAGAGCTTCGCCGAATTCTCCGCCGACAATATCCGCGACACCTTCCGCGTCATCCTGCAGATGGCGGTGGTGCTGACCTATGCCAGCAAGCTGCCGGTGGTGAAGCTCGGCCGCATGGCGGGTCAGTTCGCCAAGCCGCGCTCGGCAGGGACCGAGACCGTCGGCGATATCGAACTGCCGAGCTATCGCGGCGACATCATCAACGACATCGCCTTCACGCCCGAAT